>JAUXEL010000131.1 GCA_030620575.1 Fidelibacterota bacterium | reverse complement strand
CATTCCAGTCCAAGTTGCCCGCTAAACTCCAACATATTTAAACGAATACCGTGAACGATCACGGATAACAAGCCCATAATGATATTTAATCCATGTCCAATTAACAGCACAATGACTGCAGCAATAATCAGAGGTCCTTCCCCCATGGAAACTGCAATATCGTTAAAGCTGGATGCTATTGCGACTGATGCCATGCCCACAGCAAACAAGCGAATATAGGAAATAATGTTCGAGAATGAACTGATGGAATTCAGGAAGGTATTGAACGCGCCGCCCAATCCGGCAACAATACCTTTAAAGAAATTCTTACCCGCTTTCTGCTGTCCGAAAAGTACGATGAAAGCAAATCCACCCCCGATCAGAGGTATCGCAAAGGATGGCAAATCCATTCCAAGCACCAGATTCAATACCAGAGTAAACAAACCCACGGTCATTGAAAACCAGCCCACGTGTTCAAGGGCTTTCAGTTTTGGTAAATTATCAATAAAATTTAAAATACTTGCCAATCCCAGCTGAATAACGGCTAGAATAAAACAGATCAACATGACTTTGCCCCCCGGATTTACCGTCATATCGGGAAACAGTTCAGGAAAGGAGGTGATCTGCGGAACAATCAGCGATTTAAAAAACGGGACCGAGGCGATTGCAACAGATCCGAACCAGTTACCGGTGATGGCCCCCCAGGCAATAGTAGCAATGCTTAATACATAGATCAATACTAAATATTGGGGTATTTTCTTTCCGCCTGCTTTCATTTTAATGCCGGCAAAAATTGATAGAAGAAGAAAAATGCTTCCATAACCTGCATCACCGATGATCATCGCGACAAATATGGTAAAAAATATCAGAAAATACATGCTAATATCTTTTTCGCGGTATCCCGGTACAGTTCCAATGAAATCAAATATTGATTGAATGATCTGTATCCATTTTGCATTTTTCAATTTAGTGGGTGGATTGTCGCTTAATTCCGGTTCCTCTTCCACGAAGCCCCAACCGTTCTTTTGTGCTGCCTGTTCGATTTTAGCGGATTCTTCAGTAGGAACATATCCCTGTAAATATGCAATATTTTCTTCCATGCCCATACCGTTCACTACCTGCGCAAACTGAAATTCTTTTTTAAGAGTATTAATGTATGTATTTATCAGACCGGCATGGCATTTATGTTTATTCACATCCGATTGAATTTCTGTTAATTCCTTATCAATTTCATTACTTCGGATTGTGACAGTTTCATAAGAAATTTCCGGCACAACAACGGGATGAGAATCTAATACTTCATCTTCATTCCGCGTAATAAGTGCGACTTGGATATTGATTTTTGTTTCAGACAGTACAAATATATTTTCATTTTCTTTCAGTAATTGCCAGTCTGCCTGTGACAACTGATATAATTTCAAATAATACCCGTCTGTTTCCAAATTTTGCAGATCGCTTAATGATAACCGTCCCCACTTATCATACCAGCGATGTGCTTCCTTTAAACTATCCTGTTCGCGGGATAATTCTGCCTGTTTGGCATCTACATCAAGAATATACTGAATAATGCTTTTTGCTTTTCCTTTGGATTTCTGTTTTATATCTTTTGTTTCACCTAAAAGAGACAGTGTTTTCTTTGCATTTTCCAGTTGGGTCTCAATAGCTGTCATATCGCCGGAAGGCGGATTTCGTAATGGTTTTACATGTAAAACGCCAAGCTTGCGGAGAATTTTCAGTGTCTCTTTCGACCGTCCTTCATCCACGAGCAAAGTTATTTTTGACATTTTTTCAATCATGCATAAACCTTTTCAAGCCTGACCGGTTTGTTCTTTTTCTTCTTTTCAATTTTTGCTTTAGAGATTTTCCCCCGAACAACCGCGGCTGTATCCTGATCACCCATAAATATCCGTATTTTTCGAATGCTTTCTCTCGAACGTGGGATCATTACTTTATCAAACAGATTAATTCGCTGAACAGTAATGCGCAGTTCTTCCCGGATAAGTATTTCCTGTTGATGAAGTATTTCTAATTCTTTATCTAAAGAAATATATTTTTTGCTTATTTCAATACCGGTATCCACCCAAAGTGGATATGTCATATAGTCGTATGCTTTCTCTTCAAAATCAACGCCTTTAAATAAAGGAATGTCAATTCCCGCAATATTTCCGCTATCAGTGCGAATATCCTTTACGAAAAAAAGAGACGCGATGCCAATATCTTCTGCAAAAACTGCAATCCATGTTGCCAAATGTTTTTCTATAGTATCCATTTTTACCTGACGATCACGTATTTCATCCTGTACCCGCCGGATTTCAGCCAAAAGCTGCTGTTTTTTTAATTCCAAAGTCGGCAAATAGCGCGTATACCGTTTTAACGCGTCTTTTTGTTTTTTTAATTCGTTTTTTGTCAGTTTTATCTTTGCCATTATATCCTCTCACAAAGTCCGGCAAGTTACAAAGCTACAAAAAAATTTATAGCTTCTGTGTCCTTTGTGGTATTACGATTTCGGCCAAAATTTTTCAATAAGTTCAGAACGGAAACCTGTTTCATCGGGTTCAAAGCATTGATCTAAAATCCCCCAACCGTTATCAAGGGCATCTTCAAGGGAAATATTTACCGATAGATCCATCATTTTGCTTTCAAATAATCCGCCGTATTTCAATAGCTTTTTATCCCAATCGCTCATTCGGAACCCCATTGAACGCTTTTCTTCGGTTTCGAGATACTGCGCGTAAAGTTGGATCATACCATCCATAATGGCACGATGATCTTCGCGGGTATCCTTATTAACCTGTTGCTTTAAGCGGCTTAATGAACCAAATGGCTCAATACGGCCGTTACGCAAATAGAACTGTCCTTCGGTAATATAACCGGTATTATCGGGAACAGGATGGGTAACATCATCTCCCGGCATAGTTGTCACTGCCAACAAGGTAAGCGATCCGGCACCTTCAAAATCCACAGCCTTTTCATAACGTGATGCAAGCTGTGTATATAGATCACCCGGATAACCCCGGTTTGAAGGGACCTGCTCCATGGTAATGGCAATTTCTTTCATGGCATCAGCAAAGTTGGTCATATCTGTCAGAAGCACTAACACGTCCTTGCCATTTAAGGCAAACTGTTCCGCGACAGCAAGAGACAGATCCGGCACCATCAAACCTTCAACCACAGGATCTGCTGCGGTATGTATAAAGAAAATCGACCGGCTTAAAGCCCCGCCTTTTTCCAATCTATCTTTAAAGTACATATATTCATCGAATTTCAGACCGATACCACCTAAAATGATCATATCCACTTCAGCCTGCAGGGCAATACGCGCCAGCAGTTCATTATAAGGTTCCCCTGAAATGGAGAAAATGGGAAGTTTTTGTGATACGACCAGAGAATTAAATACATCGATCATCGGAATATTGGTGCGGATCATGCGCTTTGGAATAATACGTTTCGATGGATTGACAGAGGGTCCGCCAATTTCGATCATATTTTCATTTAGCACAGGACCGTTATCGCGCGGTTTTCCGCTCCCATCAAAAATACGTCCCAGCATATTTTCGCTGAATGATACTTTCATTGGGCTACCGAGAAAGCGGACTTCATCGCTGGTTGAAATACCACGGCTTCCGGCAAACACCTGCAAGGAAACCATATCATTATCAAGTTTGATCACCTTCGCGAGTGATGTACCGCGCTTTGTCTTGACCTCAGCCAATTCTTCATTGCTGACGTCCTCAGCACGTACGCTGATAACATTTCCTACAATACTCAATATTCTATTATACACTTTTTTCATTTATTACCGCTCCTTTTCAGGTCGTTTTTATCGGCTTTTTTTGATACGGTACTCTGAATATGCTTATCGATATTCTTTTCCTTGGCTTTAAATTCATCTGTTTCCATTTTGATATAGTTCCAGTCAATTGTCAACTGGCGCAATTCATTAAAGAAATGACGGGCTTCTTTTTTGGAATCGAAATGGAAATCCGTATAAAGAATATCATAAATTTTATCAAACATATATTGCTGACGTTTAGGATCACTTACGGCATCAACCGGATCATAACCGTTTTGCTGCAGATAGACAGAATCGATGTATTCGCTTTTAAGATAATAAATAAAATCATTGGTAGACGTTCCTTCTTCACCGACTACCATCATCATTTGGTGAACTTCATTTCCGCGTCGTAAAATATGGTGCGCACTTTTTACTCGTTCGCCAGGAATAATACCAAGATATTTCGTCCAGCTTTCCATCGGATCAATAGCCGGGAATTTACGGGCATCTGCACGGGCCTGGGATAAGCCATGAAAGGCACCTACCACTTTCAGGGTTGCCTGTGTAACCGGTTCTTCAAAGTTTCCACCTGCAGGAGACACGGTGCCGCCGATGGTCATACTGCCGTGAGAACCATCCGGAAGCTCGACATAGCCGGCACGTTCATAGAATTCTGCGATCCGTGATTCAAGATATGCCGGAAAAGCCTCTTCGCCCGGGATTTCTTCCAAACGTCCGGACAATTCACGCATAGCCTGAGCCCAGCGTGATGTTGAATCAGCTAAAACCAGCACATTTAAGCCCATCTGACGATAGTACTCGCCGAGGGTGGTAGCGGTGTATACCGATGCTTCACGTGCTGCTACGGGCATAGATGAGGTGTTACAGATAATAATAGTTCGTTCCATTAGTGAACGACCTGTTTGAGGATCGATCAGTTCCGGAAATTCCCGCAGAGTCTCCACTACCTCGCCGGCACGTTCACCACAAGCGGCAATAATCACAATATCTACATCCGCATAGCGACTTGTCAGTTGTT
>JAUXEL010000090.1 GCA_030620575.1 Fidelibacterota bacterium | reverse complement strand
TTCATTGCAAGATCATATCCGGTTCCGGTGCAATGGCGGATAATCCGCGCACCGCGATCCCAGAGTTTTTTATTATTTGTCATGAGATCTATCATCAGGTTGCCGTAAGTCTTGTTCAATTTGATCATTGCAGTGGTGGTAATCATATTCAATACCAGCTTCGTTGCCGTACCGGCTTTCATGCGGGTTGAACCGGTAACTACTTCAGGTCCTACAATAACCTGGATCATAATATCAATATCGGGTGTTTTTTCAAAATGGTTGCATACCAACAGACCTGTAGTGGCACCAATCTCTTTAGCGCGTTTCAGGGCTGCATGCACATAGACAGCAGAACCGCTGGTTGTAACACCGAGAAGACAGTCATTTTCAGTCAACCCGCGTTCATCGACAACAGCATATCCGACATCGTATTCGTCCTCTGCACCTTCTACCGCGGTGACTAATGCGCTTAAACCGCCGCACATAATACCCTGAACCAGATCGTTCGGAGCAGAAAAGGTAGGAGGTATTTCAGAGGCATCCAGCACGCCGAGACGACCGCTGGTACCGGCGCCGACATAAAATAAATGCCCGCCTTTTTTCATCGATGCAACAACAGCATCTGTAAATTCTTCAATTTGCGGAATGGCTTTTTCAACAACATCAGGGACCGTTTTATCCTCATTATTCATGGCAATAAGAATTTCTTTGGTGCTCATTTGGTCGATATATTTAGTGGCTGCGTTCTGTTGTTCTGTTGTCATGTTGCTAATTTGCTGCATAATTTCCCTTTTTTTATTCTCAAAAATCGATTATTATTTTAACATGAAATTAGGATGAAACCAAGTGAATAAAATAGAGCAAAAACATATCCTTATCCACTGTTTGATAGTCATTTTTTCGATGCAGATTTTTGCAAATGATATCCCCGCGCAGTTTGATCTTCGCAATGTAAATGGAAATAGCTATGTATCTGCCGTAAAAGCCCAACAGGGCGGCACATGCTGGGCACACGGAAGCATAGCGGCAATCGAGAGTAATCTCATGCGTACAGGTATGTGGCCAATGGAAGATATTTTGAGTGCGCCAAATTTATCGGAATATCACCTGGATTGGTGGAATGGCTTTAATTTGTTTTATAATCAGGATATCGGAAGGGATCCCAATGAGGGACTTGCCGTCCACATGGGTGGCGATTACCGTATAACAACGGCCTATTTATCACGGGGTGATGGCGTTGTGCGCGATAAAGATGCTCCGAATTATAAATCTGCTCCTTTGCGCCGCGATACTTCCTATGTCTATTATTATCCACGGGATGTTGAGTGGTATCAATTAGAGGATGATATTTCAAATATTGATTTTATAAAAACTCAGCTTATGACTCATGGCGCATTGGGAACCTGTATGTATGTGGGGACACAGTTTTTGGATGATTCAACGAATGGGAGTTTTTATCAACCCCCTTCGGACCCGAATGATCCAAATCATGCTATTGCTATTGTCGGTTGGGATGATACGATTTCGACTGCCGCACCCGCACCCGGTGCCTGGTTGTGTAAAAACAGTTGGGGCCTGTCCTGGGGGAGTGCCTGGGGTGGAAACGGATATTTTTGGATATCCTATTACGATAAACATTCTGCGCGGAACCCTGAAATGGGCTGCGTTTCTTTTCAGCATGTGGAAGAAATGCAGTATGACAAAATATACTACCATGATTATCATGGCTGGCGTGATACCCTAAATGTTGAAGAGGCAGTAAATATTTTTGTTGCTGAAGCACGGGATACACTCGTAGCGTTTAGCTTTTTTACCGCGGCCGATTCAGTGGAATACACTGCTAAACTCTATCGTTCACGTGACTCTATGGAAACGGATCAGCCGGCGCTGAGCCAATCAGGTATCATAGCCCATGCCGGTTTTCATACCATTGATTTGGGATCTCCTGCACTGTTAATGAAAGATGACTCCTTTTTTGTTTATCTTGATCTGGATAAGGGTGGACATGCTTACGACCGGACTTCCGTTGTGCCTGTACTTCTCGATGTTCCCTTGCTTTACACCTTGACGATTGAGGCAACGGTGGTTCCTTCCAGAGCAGAACGCAATGAAAGTCTGTACAAACAAAATGGCATTTGGTATGACCTGCAAACGGTGAACACAAGCGCAAATTTTTGTATTAAAGCCTTAATACGGGAGGAAAGATTTTCACAGCAGGAACCCCTTCCCTTAAAAACTGCTTTATTGAGTGTATATCCAAATCCGGTACATGAAAATGCCGTTATCGATATCCAACTCTCAATAGCTGCGGCCGTGATGGTCAATATCTATGATTTGAATGGAAAATTCATCGAGACCCTCGTAGATCAGGAGTATCCGGCAGGATATCATTGGAAAAAGTATGATGTTTCAAGCTTGCCCAACGGCATATATCTTTGTATTTTAAAAATTGATGGTCAATTAAGGGATACAAGAAAAATTATAGTGATAAAATGAAAAAAAATATAAAATTCTACATCTTACTGCTTACTATGTTTACTGCGCTTCATGCGGGAATCTATGAATATGAATACCATTTTTCTGAACCGGTGATGAAACAGTACCGTGACCATATGCTCGTGGAACTGTCCGGATGTATGCAGGTGGGTATTCCGGGTGAACCGCAGCTGCCTTATTATCCGGTCATGATCGCTCTTCCGCCGGGTGAAACCGTAAAGTCGGTAGACATTATTACGCAAAATCATACATTGTATCCCGTCATGCTGCCGCTGATGCCAAAGCAGGCAGATCGACCCTTATCCCGGGGTGTGTCTGAACAGGGATTTTTCAAAAATGAAGCGGTATATAAATTACAACAATATCCGCCCGTACCCGCTCGTTCCGATGTGCATTGGTTTCGCGGTGTAGGGGTTCTGATCGGTAATATTACTCCCGTAGACTATTTTCCGCAGGCCGGGACAATTGAATTGGCCGAAATAGTGACATTGCATATTGAAACGACTGTCCGGTCGGGAATTCAGCAGCCCGGTGATCAGCGTTTGGACATTATAGCGAAAAGCGTTCAAAACCCGGCTATGTTATCCTCTTATTCCACAGTTACGGGGAATGCAGTAGAACGCCTTTTGATCATTAGCTCAGAAGAATTTGCTCCTGCCTTTGATACTTTAATGAATTTCTACACCCAATATGGTATTTCATCCCGCCTTATAAGCATAGAAAATATTGATGCGTCGGGCCGGGACATACAGGAAAAAATTCGCAATACCATTTTGGATATCTATCTGCAGGAAGGTCTTGACTATGTTCTGCTCGGCGGAAACAATAATGTTGTTCCGTACCGTGGATTTTCTTGTATCGTCAATTCCGGCGGAGATCTAATTACCTCTGATGATATTCCGGCTGACCTGTATTATGCCGCATTAGATGGTGACTGGGATACCGACGGCGATAATATTTTTGGAGAATACAATGACTCTATAGGTTATGATGAAGCCGATCTACTGCCGGAACTTGCGATTGGCCGCATGCCGGCAGCTAATATCGAAGAAATCAATAATTTGATTACAAAAAGCATGCTCTATCAAGCGCAGCCGGTAGTTGAAGATATAAATAAACATGTCTTTTTCGGTGAATTTTTATATCCTGATCCCGAATCCTGGGCTGCTGATTATTTGGAATTGCTGATTGGCGAGCATAACGATAACGGCTATACTACGCAAGGACTGTCGCAAAGTATCAATATTTTTAAATGGTATGATCAAGACAGTACAGGTTACTGGAATCAGGATATTGTAAAGCAGGAATTAGCTGCCGGGCGTGCCTTTGTACACCATGACGGACATGCAAACACCAACGATCTCATGAAATTTCATACAGATCAGGTCGTGGATTCGGACTTTGCTGCTGTTAACGGCGTAGATCACGTAAACCCGATAATATATACTCATGGATGTAACTGCGGGGGATTTGATTATCCGGGCAATATTGGTTCGCGTCTCGTCAATTCTCCGGTACTGGCTGTAGGCGGAGTATTTAATTCCCGTTACGGTTGGTTTAACGAAGGCAGTACAGAAGGACCCTCCATTCATCTGCACCGGGAATTTATTAGCGCAATTTATGGACTGCATTACTATCAATTTGGTTGGGCACACACTATATCGAGAATTGCTACGGCACCTTGGGTAATTGCCGATGGGCAACATGAACAAAACGCCTTGCGCTGGACTTTTTACACAGCGAATATTCTTGGTGACCCCGTTATGAAAATATTTAGTGAAACCCCGCAGGAAGTACAGGTCAATTATGATGCTGCTAACCTGCATGATGCAATTTTAACCGCTTCGATATCTCAGGAATCCGACCCCATTGTAGGTGCCGGTCTTTCTGTGCACGATCAGGATGGAAATATTCTGGGATTTGGAATAAGCAACTCTACGGGCTATGTGGAAATTTCACTTTCTGATTCCTGTGCGCTCGGCGATTCGGTGTATTGCTATATCAGTGGAGAAAATATTATTCCCGTACGAGATGCGATTACAGTAGAACAGACTTCTGTTTCTCCCCCCGAACACTTTGCGTTATTGAATATCTATCCAAATCCTTTTAATCCGGAAACAACCATTTATTATGTACTCACTGCTTCGGATGAAGTTACCATGACCATTTACGATATACGCGGCAGAACCGTACGTACTCTTTTTAAGGGATTTCAGGAAATCGGCGAGCACAGTATCATATTTCATGCATCTGATCTGCCTAACGGAGTGTATATCTGCCGTCTGCAGTCGGGAAACACCCGGACAGCAAGAAAAATGCTTTTATTAAAATAAAAACAGCTAATGATCAGTAAAGGAGACAGTATGTATTCTCCCTTTCTAATGGGTAAAAAAATTGACTTATGCCCGGTAGGTCCGGACGATATGGAAATTTTGCAAAAAGGCTACAATGATCCGGATATTCGCGATGCCATGTTCATGTATTTTCCGCTCACAGATATTGGGACTCAGGAAAAAATTACAAAAATGGTTCACGAAGAACAAGCCATTAATTTAATGATCATTGATAAAGAAACAAAAAAACCGGTAGGTCATATTGCGCTGGTGCGTCCGGATTGGGTAAGCCGCATGATGACCTTTTATATTGTATTGCTTGATAAAACAATTTGGGGCAAAGGTCTTGGAACCGAGGCAACCCGCTTGATGGTTGATTATGGTTTTAATATGCTTAACCTGAATCGCATTCAGCTGCATGTAGATGCAGAAAATGAATCGGCAAAAGCAGTGTATAAAAAAATCGGGTTCAAACACGAAGGAACCCTACGTCAGGCCATGTACAAAAACAACAAATACTACGATTTCTGGCTGATGAGCATTCTGGCAGAGGAATATCAGAAAGATCAAAAATCTTGACACAAAATTTTGCGGAAATGAATATATTTTCATTGATTTTTAATTATAGTTGTAATATTTTTAAAATATTAAATTAAATTAATTATAACAACAATCTGGATCTTCTAAAATGAAATTAAAAAAAATAAAGAATTATTTATTAATACTCCTATCACTGCTTTTTATCATTTCGTGTACGGAAACCTGCAGTGAGATCAATGATCTCCTCATATTGAAAGACAATAATTATACTTTTTTGAGTCTGGATTATGATGACCTGTTCTATACGTACCCTTTAGTTTACTATCAAATATTTGAGCCATTTAATTATATAGCCGATGATAGTGGAGTGGCTTTAGCACAATATCGAGATCTTTGGTACTACAATCCGGTCACGATCAGTCAAAAAGGCATTAATTTCTTTGATCGCTATACAAGAGTAGAAGATTCACTATATCTGGAATATGCAAATAAACATCGAGATGCATTACAGAATATTATGAATGAGGATGGCTTATTTGAGTATAGAATGAATTACAATCATTTTGATATCTATTTTTTGAATCCATGGTATTCAGGAATGGCACAGAGACAAGCTCTTTCTTTGTTATCTCGGTTAGCTTTTTATGCGCAGGATTCTTTATCTGAAGCCTTAGCGCACAGGGTTTATGAAACAATGAATCCTTATTCCGAGCTAAGCGAAGAAGTCGTGTATGTTGACACAGGGGGATATGCCTGGATTGAGGAATATCCCGGTGATCCTCCGGACCATACCTTTAATGGATTTATGTTTGCTGTCATAGGTATTTATGATTACTACCATTTATTAAAACACGATGAAGAAACACGGACAATCCTATCGGCGTATCTGACAACGGTTCACGATTATATGCGTGAATACCGTAATCCCAATGCAATAAGTTATTATTGCCTCCGGCATCATCATACAGATGCTGTTTATCACAGAATTCATGTACTTCAATTAGATTACTTTACAAAAATAAGCCAGGATTCCAGTTTTACTCTTTTTGCGGATACCCTTGAAATAGATTATTGGGATTATTAAATGCAATGAAACAACCGCGATTATTCCTTGCATGATTAACTTTCAACTCTCGGCCATCAACTCTTTTATATTGCCTTTTTATAAATTTGTTTTTATACTAACAGGCTCATTTACGGCGAAGTAGCTCAGTTGGTTAGAGCAGCGGAATCATAATCCGCGTGTCCGGGGTTCGAATCCCTGCTTCGCTACAAATTCAGTAGGCAGTATACAGTAGGCAGTATACAGTAGGCAGTATACAGTATACAGAAGTCGGTAATGGTGAACCGTGAATCGCCTGCCCGGCGTAGCCCCGACCCCTCGGGACGAAAAGGGGTAAACTGTAAGTTGTGAAAAGAATCAAGAATCAAGAGTCAAGTGGCAAAAGAACA
>JAUXEL010000103.1 GCA_030620575.1 Fidelibacterota bacterium | reverse complement strand
TTCCCCTCTGAAATTGTTTCTCTCTGCAACATACCCGATACCAAAAAGATTCTTATTGTCAACGCTTTTGACCGGGTATCCGGTCCCGAAATCCTCGAAACAGACAAATACCTCGGTTTCATGGATACATGGGGAAAAAGCATTCCCGATGGATATGATATCAGTTATACCGGGAGCCAATACGATTTCATTGCCGATTCAAAATGGCTTGATGATGATTCTCCCGGAAACGGGGCAAGTTACGGAGATAAAGAGACAGATATTGTACTTGGGAATACCCATGATTTTCCCTACCTGCACGGAGAATCCATTATAGCTGCGGGATATTCTTTCGATACTGCTTCCGATGAAGCTGTTTCTGCCGGAATGCTGGAACTTGAGCCTTATTTATCCATGGATATTATTTACGGTGAACAAAAAGCAACACCCTGGCCGAAACCGATCAAAGAACCGCGTTTTCGTGTTTTTCCGAAACCCTTTGCGGATGCGGTGGAAACGTATTGCGAACAGGGTGGAAATGTTTTCCTGAGCGGTGCCTATATCGCTACAGATTTACTGGATGATACCACAAAGATCAATTTTGCCAAACGGGTACTGAAATATTCATGGCGCACAAATTACGCGACACGGCGGGGGAGAGTATACACAAATAATGAACTTTTATTCGGAGATAAGAAGGACTATTCATTTGTTACTGATTTTCATCCCACCCTGTATGGCGCGGAAAATCCGGATGGGATCGAACCGGTAAAAGGCAGCAAGGCTCTGACTGTAATGCGCTACGCGGAAAACAACGTTTCTGCCGGGGTTGCCTACCACGGGGAAACATATAATACCGTAATACTTGGATTTCCCTTTGAGTGTGTGGATTCACCGGCATCACGCCATACTTTGATGAAATACATATTAGACTTTTTTGAAAACAATAATGATATTTATGAAACTTTTTCCAAAGACGGCCGGAAAAAAAGTTCAGTTCGCAATTAAAAAAATTGGAACATGCAATAGTAAAAAATAATTAGTGAGTTGTATGTACCGGAAAGAAAAATATAAAAATTTGAAACGATATGTAAGCGTAGCCCTGCTGAGCATAGCGGTATTGGTCGCAAAAGATCCCGGAATAAATGCATTTTACAAAGGCGATTTCGAGAAAGCGCACCACTATTATCAGGAACGCCTTAAAAAAGATACAGATAATGAAAAAATTATCTACAATCAGGGCACTTCCGCGCTTGCAATGGAAGAATATGATGAGGCGAAATCATTGCTGATGCAAAGTCTTGCAAGCGATAACGAAAAACAGCGCGCAAAAGCACATTATAATTTGGGAAAGCTGACACTTCAGCAACAAGAAACAGATGAGGCGATTGCCCATTTTAAAAAAAGTATGCTCTACGATCCGGACGACATGAACAGCAAAATAATGTATGAACAGCTTAGACAAATGCAGCAGCAACAGGAGCAACAAAAACAGGATAAACAAGAGGGATCAGACCAGCAGAAACAAGATGATCAACAGCAATCGGATCAACAGCAAGATCAGGAACAGGACCAAAAGCAGGACAATGAAAAGCAAGACGGTCAACAACAGGATAATGAAAGTCAGGATGAACAAGAGCAGAATAAATCTATGGATTCGCAATTGAAGGAAGAGGATTTAACACCGCAGGAATTATCCAAAGAGCAGGCAAAAAACATACTGAACGCGATGAAAGAAGACGAAAAAGAATCCATGAAAAAATTGATCTTAAGCAAGGCGAGAAAAAAAGGAATTAAACGAGGTAAAGAGTGGTAATACGTCGTCGGCATTTTACATTTATCTTTATTTTCTGTCTGATGATATCCGGCTTATGGGCGCAACGGGTTACTCTTACTGCCAGTAAAGCGACCTTTTCCATTCAGGAACAAATTCAGCTTGTATTTACCTTTGAGAATATTAAAAATTCACCCAGGAGTGTCGATTTAAATCTGCATAAGAGCTTTACGGTAGTTGGCGGACCTTATAGCTCTTCCAATTATTCCTGGGTAAACGGAAAGGCAACATCAAGCAATAAGGTCATTTATGATGTTATTGCAAAAAAAACCGGTAAGATAAAAATCCCTGCTTATGAATTTTCCATTAAAAACCATGTATATAAAACCAATCCTTTCCTTATCACTGTCAGAAAAACGGCAGCTCCCGGATCATTGGCGGAAGGACAGGAAATGCCGGGCATATATATGGAAACCATTCTACCGAAAGACAAGGTATATCAGGGCGAGACCTTCACACTTTATTACCGCTTATATACCTCAGAACAAGTTGTCAATTATACTACAAATCCCATATCCACGATGGACGGTTTTATTGTTGATCGTTTTTCACTGCAGGATTCGCCATCTTCAACTAAAAAAGTTATTAACGGTCGTGAATACCTGATCGCCGGCATCGCTTCGCTGACTTTGACACCGACAGAAAGCGGAGAATTCATACTTCCGGCAAAACCGTTCCGTATTTCTGTTAAACGTTCAGGACAGCATCGCTCCGCATGGGACGATCCGTTTTTCGGGAATACGTCTAAAGATATTAATATTGTTGCACCTGCTGATACTCTGACGGTACTTCAGCTTCCAGGCGGTGCGGGATCGGCATTTACCGGGGCAATTGGTGATTTTACGATGCGTGTATCCATGGACAGCACCTTAATACAGGAAAATCAGGCGACCACATTGCGTGTGGATTTGATCGGTCACGGGAATATGGAGCACTTCACCTTTCCGGAACAGACATTCTCGGATGATTTTGAGCTTTTTGAGCCCCGGGTAAAAAACGCTTATAAATTGAACGGTCAGGATTATAAAGGACAGCGCAGCTGGGAATATGTGCTCATCCCGGGAAAACCCGGAACATATCAATTTGACGACATTCTATTTACATACTTCTCTTTATCTCAAGGGAGCTATAAAACTCTCCGGATGCCCTTAAAAGAAATACGCGTAATATCACATAACGAACTGGAAGGGGATTATATTTCCAGCCTGTCTCCCGATGAGGTGCGTTTGCTCTCACAGGATATTCGTTTTGTTCAAATGGGAGAAAATCACCGTGTACATTTAGACTATAATGCCGTTAAGGACCCCGGAAACCGGGTGTGGTATTATCTTGCACTTGCTATAGCAGCTTTTGTTATTTTTGCGGAGATATTGCTTGCATTACGGGATAAAAACAGGAATACAATTCGTTATAAAAATGCATTGAAAACGGCTATAACACAATTTCGAAAAATTCACACGGATCAATCGGCAGAAGAAATCCTCACCCAAATTGAGACGGGATTTCAAACCTATTTAAGCGATAAGCGGATTGTACCTGCTCGATACCCGGAGATCAACGATATTCTAAAAACGATTGAAACCTATAAATATGCTCCCGGCAGCCTCTCACACGCGGTGTTGGATGCTCTGAAAGAGAAGGCATTAACAATTATTGAGGAAATTGAAAAAGCATGAAACGACTGATAATTATATGCCTGTTACTGCCTTTGCTTGCTTTTTCAAGTGATAGAACCACAAGTAATATAATGAATAAAAGAGAACAGCTTTTTAAGCAGGGAATATCGGCGTACGCAAATGAAAATTACGTATTGGCAATAGAATTGTTTCATCAACTTGAAACAGAGCAGATTGTCAGTTGGGAACTGTATTATAATTTAGGGAACTGCTATTACCGTCAATCTGAATTGGGGCGCGCGATCCAGTACTGGGAAAAAGCCAAAATATTGGCGCCGATTCATTCGGATATTGAATATAATTTGTCAATTGCCAGGGAGCATCTGATAGATAAAGTTGTATTACCGGATACGTTTCCCTTGTTTACGTGGTATAATACCATGCAAAGACATCTTCCGCTTAATGTTAGCATCCGAATTATCGGTATCCTCTTAATGCTGTTTGTACTTGTTCTGGGAGGCTACCGTTTGCACGCACGAAAAACCGGAAGATCATGTAAGGGAATTTGTATTACAATTGGCAGTCTGTTTCTTGCAGTCATGCTCTTGCTGACAATTATTACCGTTGATACAGCACAAAAACGCAGTCATGAAAAACGTGCTGTTATTTTAGAAGAATCGGTATATATTCTTTCTGAACCGGCTGATGATGCAACGGTGCTCTTTATTTTGCATGAAGGCTCTACGGTATTGATAAACAAAGATATTGAAAATGAATGGGCAAACATCAGCTATTTTGACGACAAGATCGGTTGGATACGAATGGAGTACTTAGGTAAAATAGAATCATGAACAAGACCATCTTCATTATATTAACGGTGTTTGCAATTGGGGGTCTGTACGGACAGATACAGCAGCAGGAATTTTTGGATCCCGGAAAAGTGCGAAAAGAATACCGTCTGAAAGATTTCAAAATGATATTATTTTCAGATGAAGACGTTTTTGAAAAAGATCTCGCGCTGCAGGACAGGAAATATATTGAAACATCAGGATACCGTATCCAGTTAATATCTACGCAGGACTTGCATGAAGCGATAGAAATGAAGGCACTTGCAGATTCTCTGTATAATATGCCGGTGTATGTGGACTTTGAGCCACCCAATTACAAGGTACGTATTGGAAATTATTCCACAAACGAAGAAGCCCTCAGTATGCAAAAGGTAATGAAAGAACGGGGTTTTAAATACGCCTGGGTTGTTCCGGGTAAAATTGTTATTCCAAAATGAAAACACGTATAAAAATAGGATTTCTTATACTTATCGCGGTATCGGCAGCGGCATCCGGTCTGGATACTGATTTTTCCAAGGAATTTGACTTGTTCTATAACTACCGTTTCGATGAAGCCGAAAGCTATTTTCAGGATATGATAAATACAACTGAAGATCCCTTCCCGTATTATGCTTTTTTATCTTATGTGAAAATTCGTTCTCAACTTGCAAATGCGGAATATGAAAATGCCCATGAAAATACAAATAAGGTAATTAAAAAATACCGGCCGATATTCGAGGATTATTTGCAACAGCACCCGGAAGATGTGGCAGTGCAATTTTATTATACGGTATTACTCGCAGGGAAAATGCGCATTTATCTGAACAAGATGGAATACCTTTTGATCGTAAAGGAATCGCCAAAGATATTAGCGAATAAATTTACGATTGATCGCTACAGTAAATCTCCTTTTATAGATATGGATTTCGGGACCGGCTCATTTGATTATTATCTCTCCGTTGTCGGCCGCAATATCGGTCTGGGTAATCTGATGATCAATCAGCAGTCCGACGGAATAAAGGATCTCTGGAATGCATACCATCATGCGCGGTTTACCAAGTGGGAAGCCGCAATTGCGCTGATGTATATTCATCTTTATGATAAGTTGGATTATGAGACCTGCCACGATTTATGTGTGGAATTTCTCAAGCAATACCCCGACAATCTTGAGGTATTGGCTATTGGGGCCGAATGTGCTTATTATCAGAATAATTGGATGACAGGAGATGCATATCTGCGACGTATCAACCGCTTATTGAATGATGGTATTTTACATAATGATGTTGGATGGCGCGCCCGGGCCTGCTACCTGAAAGGCGTTAAAGCAATGATGAAAGAAAAGCATCTCGATGCTCTGGATTATTTTAACAGGGTATATGAAATGAATAACATAGAATATTCATGGTATCAGAGTGTAGTGTTAAAATATACAGGCGATGTTTATCTTAAAATGGGACTGGTTCTGACGGCAAAGCTCTATTATCAGGAAACTGCAAATACCATGGAATTAATTCCGCATGTGCGCGAAGCAAAAAATATTTTAAAAACATTAAAATAAATTATCTGTCAAAAATGAGCAAATTTTAATTATTCCCAAAAGACAACCATATTGTAATGGCGATTCATGAATCGCCACGGTTGAATAGCCACAGCCTGTCCCGAACTCGATTCGGGAAATTTTAAGCCGTGGTCCATTTGATTCAATAAATAATTGGGTTTCAACCCGGTTAAATTTCTTCAACC
>JAUXEL010000015.1 GCA_030620575.1 Fidelibacterota bacterium | reverse complement strand
CATTTTTTCTGCATAAATACAGGCATCCTCAGTGTTTTGAAACAATCCGCCATCGCTAAATGAATCAGGCGTAACATTTAAAATGCCCATTACCTGCGTTGTAATTTTGTTACTCATGCTATATCAAAGAACATTTATTTACTTTTTAATTTAATTCCATCGTCTGTTACAATCTTTTCCAGCTGCTCTCTGTTAAGTGATTCTTTATCTAAAAGCGCATCGGCAATTTTTTTTAATGTTGTAATATGGGCTTTTATTAATGATGTTGCTCCCTCGTATGCTATATTTACAATACGTTGGACTTCCTGATCAATTTTCTGAGCAGTTGCTTCACTATAGTTTTTTGTGGTCCCAAAATTACGACCAATAAATACTTCCTGCGTTTTCGTACCAAATGCTGTAACACCAAGAACATCACTCATTCCCCACTCGCATACCATTCTGCGTGCCATTTCTGTTGCGCGTTCAATATCATTGCTTGCCCCGGTTGTAATATCTTCATTGGCTAATTCTTCCGCGACACGCCCTCCCATCATGACTTGCAATTGCGCATTAATGTATTTTTTTGAGTAATTATATTTATCCGCTTCCGGAAGCAGATGGGTTATACCTAAAGCACTGCCGCGCGGAATAATGCTAACTTTGTGGACAGGATCAGTATCTGATAATAAAACACCAACAAGCGCATGACCGGATTCATGAATAGCCGTTATTTTTTTATCACTATCGGTTAAGATCAAAGATTTTCGTTCCACACCCATCATTATTTTATCTTTTGCTGTTTCCAAATCTTTCATTGTTACTGATTTGTGATTTTTCCTTGCGGCAAGCAAGGCTGCTTCATTTATCAGGTTTGCAAGATCTGCACCCACCATGCCGGGTGTTCCTTTCGCTAGTGTTTTGAGATCCGCATTTGAAGCCATTTTAACGTTCTTTGTATGAACTTTTAAAATTCCTTCACGCCCCAGTGCATCCGGAACATCCACAAAAATTTGTCGGTCAAAACGTCCCGGCCGCAAAAGTGCGGTATCTAAAATATCCGGCCTGTTGGTCGCAGCAATTACAATTACGCTTGCATCTGAATCAAAACCGTCCATTTGAACCAGCAGTTGATTCAAAGTTTGTTCGCGCTCATCATGACCACCACCCAGGCCTGCACCACGCTGTCGACCAACCGCATCTATTTCATCTATAAATACAATTGACGGGGAGTTTTTTAAGGCCTGGTCGAAAAGTCCACGTACACGGCTTGCCCCAACGCCAACAAACATCTCTACAAAATCGGCACCTGATATGCTGTAGAACGGAACTTCCGCCTCTCCGGCAACTGCTTTTGCAAGCAGTGTTTTTCCCGTTCCCGGAGGTCCGAGTAACAATGCGCCCCGAGGAATTCTTCCCCCCAGTCTCTGAAAACGTTCCGGATTTTTTAAAAATTCAATAATTTCTTCCAGTTCCTGCTTTGCCTCAACACAGCCGGCAACATCTTTAAATGTAATTTTTGAGCTTTCCGGATTGAATTTTTTGGCCGGATTGGTATTCCCAAATGAAAACATACCACCGGTTCCGCCACTTTTACTACCGGACATTTTGCGCATCAGAAAGATCCATACACCAATGATCACAATCCAGGGAAGAACGCTTAACAATATTTCCTTAAACCCCATTGTTTGTTCTACAAATTCATATTCCAGTCCCGCATCATCCCATTGATTTAGTAAATCGGTATCAAGATGCAAAATTGTTACGCGATAGCGTTGATATTCTACTTCTTTTCCATTAATAAATTCAATAATGGGTGTACTGAATTCTCCAGACAATGATTTTCCTTCAAATACTCCGTTGTTAATTCTATTTTCTTCTAAATATTGGTTAAATCTTGTATAGGTTAGCTTTTTTTCACTGGAACCGCCTGCATTCCCAAAAAATTGCGCTAAAATTAATATAACAATTACTAAGCCGATCCAGATCAAGGGGGTTTTGGGAACCTTCATTAGACCCTGTAAATCGGGTCGCTTTCCCGGGTCGGGTTTTTGGGACGGTTTGTTGTTGGAATTTTTATCCGAACTATTATAAAAAGTATTGAACATGCTTTCTCCTTTATAGCTAACTAATATACTAAACAATCATGAGATAATGTTCCTTTTTTTATTGATCTTTTGGTAAATTCATCGCAAAAATATCCCGTAAGCGACGATATTGCTGTTCAATATCCAATCCATAGCCAACTACAAATTTATCCGGAATCTCAAAACCTACATATTCCGGTTCTGTATCAATCTTTGTTATTTCTTTTTTATATAATAATGTTGCAACGCGAACAGAGCTCGGGTGGCTGTTTTCAAAGTGGTTCCGAAGATAATTTATTGATAGGCCGGTATCGATAATATCCTCAATAAGAATAATGTCCCGACCATATATATCGGCACTAATATCTTTTATTAAACGAATAGTTCCGGTTGATTTTGTTTTCCGGTATGAAGAAATCTTGATAAAATCCATTTCGGCTTCAATATTCATATCCCGCAGTAAATCAGCCATGAAATAAAAACTGCCGTTTAATACACCAATAATGATGGGGGGCTTCGTTTTTTTTCTGTAATCAGATGAAATCTGTCGTGCCATTTGTTTTACTCTTTCTTGTATTTCCTCTTCGGATAAAAGCAAATCCAGTGTTTCCCCGTTATAGGTACCTTCATATTCAAGTGTTAATGTTTTTTTAATCATGCTGTCTGCTCCGTTTTTTTATAGGTAATCATTACAATGTCTGTATGTTTATTTTCAACCCGGTATGCATTTGAACGTTTTACCCCGGGTATCCATATGATTTCATCATTCAGTATTAATACCGGATAATATTTTTTATCATAGGGCTTCAGTTTTTCATCTTTTAAAATATCGCTTATTTTTTTGGTATTTCCCAAGCCAAATAATGTCATTTTATCGCCCTGTATCCATGATCTATATATCAAGGTTTTTCCAAGAATATCCGGTGAAAAATATGCGATTGATGGATTTGAAGGAGGTGTAAAATCCGGAGATTTTATGACACTGATTTGCATGCCGTTATTATTTTTATCTTTGAGATATATCCCTTTTTTACATAGTATTTTATAATAAACATTAACAGTGTGTTTTTTGTACCATATAATATATTCCCGGTCTTTGTACAAAGTGTGTCCCGCTATTTTCATTGTGTGACCGACATTTGATCTGGCAATAAAATCACACAGTTGGTCAAGCTGGTGTTGTGATATATGTTGTATTACATTGAGTGTGCCGTAGTATATGTATTGAAGTAGGCGTTTTTGCATATATATCGAAACGTTTTTAAAAGTTTCACAATGCAGTTTTATGCTGGATTCAGTAATTTGGATGTTTTTTTCAATTAATAATTTTTCATATGCCTGTAAGGCCTCGCCGGCATCTTGCAGTGATTGTGCAGAATGCGCCAATGCTTGTTCAAGATTTTCAAATCCCATATTTTTTATAGCGGGAATTACGGTGTGGCGGATTTTATTTCGTGCAAAACGTTCATCTTTATTAGTTAGGTCTTCGCAAAAAGATAGATTTTGCTCTTGTGCATATGTTTCCAGTTCAAGACGTAATATTTTCCTTAAGGGGCGTTTGAAAATTCCTCGTTTTTGGGGAATACCGGAAAGTCCGTTAATTCCGGCTCCTGTCAACATACGGTATATAATGGTTTCTGCTTGATCATTGGCGTGGTGTGCAGTAACAACAGCGTTACTATGCATGGTGTTTGCCCATTCTTCAAAAATATGATATCGTGCAGCTCGTGCAAGTGATTCAAGACTCGGATTTTGTGTCCCTTCGGGAGAATATTTTTTCTGTTCATCAAGATGTAATAAATTTAGTGTTTTTTCTACATACCTAAGTTCATATTTTTTTGCGAGTGCTTTACAAAATCGGGATTCCTGTTCATCATATTCCGGGCGAAAACCATGGTTTATGTGTCCAATTGTAAGTTTCCAATTCCATCGTGTCTGCAATTCGATAAAAAGATGCAATAATACCACACTGTCAAGGCCGCCTGAAACAGCCAGTAAAATATTATCATCTTGGTTTACGAGTGCATTGCGGATTAGGGATTGGTGTACTTTTTCCGCAAGTGGAGACCATTTCATGGTAAGCCTTTTGTGCTATATTATTATAAATAGAACCTGATCTATATTCTGCGCAACTTCATAAATTTCCGTTTCCCAACTTTTAGTATAGCGCCATCTTCAATTTGGACCGCGGTTGAATGGGATAAAATGCGGTTTCCGTTGAGATATACGCCACCTTGCGAGACCAAACGCTTTGCTTCCCCGCCTGAGTGACATAGCCCGCTCTCAACCATTAGTTTTGTAATGAATACTTCATTGTCTGCAACAGTATATTCCGGCATGTTCTCAGGAACATCTTTTTTAATAAAAACCTTGTGAAAATGTTCTTTTGCCTGATCGGCGGCATTTGCATTATGATATCTGCGCACAAGGTGCCATGCTAATTCATGTTTTATGTTACGGGGGTTTTTACCTTCTTCCATTGCCTGTTTATATGTTTCTATTTGATCTCCCGATAAATCGGTTACCAAGATGAAGTAACGTAATATCATGTCATCACTGATAGATAGGGTTTTCCCGTACATATTTTCTGCTGTATCGGTAATGCCAATATAATTGTCTAAAGATTTTGACATCTTTTCCGCTCCACGTAGTCCTTCTAAAATGGGCATTGTAAGAATCACTTGGGGTTCTTGGTCGTATTCCCGTTGAATATCACGGCCTACCAGTAGATTAAATTTTTGGTCTGTTCCGCCCAATTCAATATCTGATTTTACGGCAACACTATCATATGCTTGCGCCAGGGGATACATTAATTCATGAACAGAAATTGGTATTCCGTTTTTATAGCGTTTAGAAAAATCGTCACGTTCCAGCATCTGTGCAACGGTATAATGTGCTGACAGGGTAATTATTTTCTGAAAGTTCATTGCATTCAACCATTCTGAATTATAACGTATTTCGAGATGCTTGCGATCTAAAACAATCCCCGCTTGATCAAAATATGATTGTGCATTCTTCTTTGTTTCTTCCGGGGTTAATGCCGGGCGTGTTTTATTGCGTCCTGTTGGATCGCCTATTATAGCGGTAAAATCACCAATAATCAATATGGCCTGGTGCCCAATATCCTGGAATTGCCTCATCTTTCCCAATACAACAGCATGACCTATATGTAAATCCGGGCGACTGGGATCCGCACCAAGTTTTACGCGAAGAGGGGTCTGTGTTTTTATACTTTTTTCAATTTTTCTAACAAGTTCCTCTTCGGGAATAATTTCTTCTGCACCTTTGCGAATTATATCCATCTGTTCGTTCAACGACGGAAATTGATTCATGTGCGGCTCCTTTTATCTCAATGTTTCATGTAGCGTTCAAGATTCCGTTTTTCGTCCCGTTTTGCTATATCTTGGCGTTTATCATGTAATTTTTTTCCTTTGGCCAGACCAATCTCAACTTTAATGTGATTACCGGACCAATAGAGCGCAAGCGGGACAAGAGTAAGTTGCTGTTCGTCACGTTTTTTTCTTAATCGGTGTAATTCTTTTTTATGCAGCAACAATTTTTTCGGACGAACCGGATCATGCTGTTCATGCCCGGCATGTGAATACGAAGATATATGTGCCTGCATCAAATAAAGTTCATTATTTTGATAATTACAATAAGCCTCTTTGATATTTATTTTCCCTTCACGAATTGCTTTAACTTCCATTCCGTGAAGAACAATTCCGGCCTCGACTTTTTCGAGGATATGATAATCATAATATGCTTTTCTGTTTTTTAATATCAGCTTTTCCATGAAGCTAATATAACGAAGTTATACAGAAATGTGAAGTTAGAAATTGATATGGTTGAAATGATTAAATCAAAAAAATTGAGGTGATGGATCGAAACAATTAGAAACACATTTTGCAAAAAGCTATTCTGCGTTTCCGTTTAATACAAGTCCCACAAGACCAAAACAGGTCATTAAAAAACTTCCGCCGTAGCTGATGAATGGAAGCGGTTTCCCCGTTACGGGGAGCAATCCAACTGTCATGCCAACATTTATAAAAATATGTGCCAATAAAGCGGTAGTGCCGCCAATGATCAACATGGCACTAAAAGTGCTTTTTGCCGTAAGCACCATTCTAAACCATCTAAGAATCAAAAAGCAATATATAAACAATATGAGACTGATGCCGATAAAACCAAATTCCTCTGATATTACGGAGAAAATAAAATCTGTGTGCTGTTCCGGTAAAAAATGCAGATGAGCCTGCGTTCCTTGTAAAAACCCTTTACCGTGCAATCCGCCGGATCCGATTGCAATTTGAGATTGAATGACCTGATATCCGGCACCCATTGGATCAAGTTGTGGATTTAACATTGTCAAAATCCGTTGTTGTTGATAGGGTTTGATAGCATTCCAGAAAAAAGGCGTCATTACTCCCACCAAAATATTCATTAAAAAAATCATCGCAGAAAAGAGAACGTTTTTATTATTTAGAAAAATGATGATCGCTATAATAAGCCCCCACACCAGAAACACCCAGCTGTTAAACGCTGCAAGCACAGTAACAAAAGGAGCAATTAGTAAAAAAATATAATAAAGTTTGTATCCGCTTATAAACAACATTGCAGCAAACACGACAATATAAATAAGTGTAGTTCCCAAATCCGGTTGAATAAAAACAAGTCCCGCCGGGATTAAAAGTATACCAAGGGGATACAATACATATCCGGGGTTTTGGGGTGAACGTCGCGTTTCGCTAAAATATTTTGCCAACATGATAATAAGTATAAATTTCATGTATTCTGATGGTTGTATTTGAAAGTCGCCGAGGGTGATCCAGCGATTTGTTCCCGAGCTCACCATAGATAAAATGAATGGAATAATAATAAGTCCAATACCGATAATATAAAGAATTTCAGCGTAGCTGAGTAAAAAGCTCTTGCGCACAGAGAAAAGCATAATAAACATAGCCAAACCGCCGATAATGCCTAAAATTTGTTTCCAGAAATATTGCATGTTTGCCGTGGAACCGATAAAGGAAGTTGCGCTATAAATAGCAATTAATCCACCACATGTCAGGAGGAAGATCAATATTAGTGACAGAATGTCCATTTCTGAAAATCTTGAACTGAAAAAATCTTTAAATCTCATTTGTCTCTCATGTAGTAATAGGCTTTCAAGAGTTGTCCGGCAACCGGTGCTGCAATATCACTTCCCGCAATTCCATGCTCGATAAATACAACCACAGCATAGGGGAAATCTGTTTTCTTGGAGTAACCTAAAAACCAGCCGTGTGATTCACCGTGTGGATTTTGTGCGGTTCCCGTTTTTCCATACATATGCAGCCCGGGAACATTTGCAGTACGACCGGTTCCCCAACTGCTTTGTACCGCATTTTGCATGCCTGCTCCTATTTCTTTCCAGGTAGATGCGGATATTTCATTAATATATTTTACCGGATATTCTGGTTGTTGCGTTGTGTTATCATGCGTATAGTGGATAGATTTTAATACGTGCGGGGTGGTGATTTTACCGCGTGTTGCTAAAATTCCCGTATATCTAATAACCTGCATTGGCGTTACCAGAACATCACCTTGCCCGATAACCATATTTAGCCACATGCCTTTCCACCATTTCCGTTTACCGTATTGATTATCCATGAATTCCCTGTCCGGACATATTCCCGCTAATTCCCCGGGCAGATCAATACCGGTCAGTTCACCGAAGGTCAAAAGTTTTGCGTAGTAACTCCAATCATCTATTCCCAGCTTTAAAATCAGATTATAAAAATATATATTACACGAATGGGCTATAGCTTCATTCAGATTTTCCATGCCGTGTATATGCGAACATTTATAATCCCGGCCGCCTAAATTGTATACTCCGGTGCATTCAAATTCCGTAGATGGCGTGATAACCTTCTTTTCCATGGCAGCTATCGCCGCAACCATTTTATAAATTGATCCCGCCGGGTATTGACCGCGAATCATGCGGTTAAACAATGGAATACGTTTATCTTGTACAATAGAATCCCATTCTGTCTGGCTTAAGCCGTCCGTAAATATATCAGGATCATAAGTCGGCGATGAAACGCTTGCAAGAATTTCCCCATTTTCATAATTCATTACGATCGCTACACCATTATAATTAACAAGCAAGGATTCCGCATAAGCTTGTAGTTTATAATCTATTGTTAAATACAATGCGTTTCCAGGTTCAGGATTGATTTGTTCATATGCCTGATCGTTCAGGGGTTTTCCTGAAGCATTTACCAGTTTATATCTGTATCCGCGTTTGCCTCTTAACAGATGTTCATATTGCTTTTCCACCCCGTCATATCCAATAATATCACCCAGTTTATACCCTGATTCGCGATATTTATACATATCTTTTCGACGAATTTGTGCCGTATATCCCAATAGATTACCGCTTTTAATATCATTGGTATATTCGCGAATTGGGCTAAAAACAATTTCGGCTCCAGGAAGATCCTGAATGTTCTCATTAATTATTGTATTTACCTTAAAATCAATATTTCGCAAGACAATAGCCGGACGATAAGTGCCGTATTGATTCCGCTTCATGGTATATTGCAGGGCTTCGATTGAAACCCCTGTAATATCTGCAAGTTTTTGCCAGGTATCCGGATGCCGCTTAATAAGATCGGGATAAACAATGACATTATAGCACGGGACATTATAAATTATTTCTTTTCCCTTCCGGTCATATACTATTCCCCGGGGCGCCGAAATATCAATACGGTTCAACATATTTCCAACTGCCGCACTGCGATAAGTGGTATAATTAGTAATTTGCAAGGTATAAAAGCGGACAATTAAAACGACAAATATTAGTAAAGCCAAAACGATAATCGTTATTATGCGGTATTGGCTTATCCGGTTTTTGACTTCCTGTGACATATTTACTTGCCATTTTTGTTGTGGATTGGAAATATTGCATTGATAATAAGCAATAGTAAAAAAGTATACAGTGTTTCCGGAATAGTATAACGATATAAAATGATGAAAGGTTTTACGTATCCGGAATAGTAAAGTAAATTATAAAAAACATAATAAACAAACATGGAAGCAAACAGGCTAATATAAAAAATAAAGCCTTTAAAACGCTGAATAAACGGCAATAATTTAAGCAGTATATATGCGATCAGGGTTTTAAATAATGGTGATAAACCCCAGTATTGAACACTGCCGGGTAATAAAATATCTTGAAGAAACCCAAAAACAAAAGCGGCAATAATAACTACTATCGGTTTTTCATTAAAGACGAGAAAAAATAAAATTATCAATAAAATATCCGGGTGAATGCCAGCTATTCCGATAAAATCGTTAAAGATGGTGCTGATAATAAACAACACACCTAATACAAGGTATAATATACGAGAATTTGTCTGACTATTTTCCATAATCTCTCAATATAAATACTTCATGCAGTGTTTTAAATGAAACAAAATAATCCCCATAAATTAAATAGGTAAAACCATTTTCTGATGAAGATACATCGGTGATAATCCCAATCGGAATATCGGGTGGATATATTTCAGAAAAACCCGATGTTGTTACTGTCCACCCCGGTTTAATATCAATATTGGTGGGAATGTCCTCAATAACAAAGATGTTTCCATGGTGCCATTTTAGTATGCCATATACACAGGGTGGATTGATTCGGACACTTACGCGGACATCCGGCTCAATAATCATACTGGAAATACTACTTCGTTTTCCACTGGAGAGAATGCGTCCAACTAAGCCATTCTTATCTACAATAATATCATTTTTATGTACATTGTCATTACGTCCTTTATCCAGTGTTATAATACTCGATCCGCTTTTGAATCCTTTATATAAAATCAGACCGGGAAGCAATTCATACTTTGATGTATCGCGAAAACCCAGCATTTCACGCAAACGTTCATTTTCGGTATCCAGACTTTGCAAATGTGCAAGCTCCTGATTTAATCGAAAAACATCCATTCGTAACTGTTTATTTTCTTCAATTACTTTTCTTTTACGTTGCTGTTCTAAAATAGGTTTTTCAATGAATGAAGAAACATCTTTCCACTTAGTCTGAAGGGAAAAAATTACATGATTTTCTGTTTGGGATAAGAGTATTAGAGATATACCGACAAATATTACGGTTAATACCTCAAGGTGCTTACGAATAATAAAGTCATAAAATTTGGCAAACATTTACAATAAAATATCAAGATAGTTCTCAATATTCTCCAAGACCTTGCCGGTTCCTTTTGCAACTACGAGCAGAGGCTCATCTGAAACACTTACCGGCAGGTTTGTCTCACGACGAATCCGTTCATCCAGTCCATGAAGCAAAGATCCTCCACCAGTCAGAATTACACCCCGGTCCAAAATGTCTGCTGATAATTCCGGTGGTGTTTGCTCTAATGCACGTTTTATAGCGGCAATCATAATTTCTATCGTTTTCTGTAGACATTCAGAAACATCATTGGCATCCACTTCTACCGTGCGTGGAATTCCGGTCAACAAATTTCTTCCTTTGACCGCAATAATTTTTTCTTCCATTGGAATTGCTGAGCCAACAGCTATTTTAATCTCTTCCGCAGTACGTTCTCCAATCAGGAGATTGTGTTTATCGCGAAAATAATGAACAATCGCATTATTGAGTTCATCTCCGGCAACGCGGATAGATTCTTTGGCAACCACTCCATTTAAAGCTAAAACAGCAATTTCCGTTGTCCCGCCACCGATATCCACGATCATGCTGCCTATGGGCTTACTAATGTCAATGCCAATACCTATCGCGGCAGCAACAGGTTCTTCAATTAAATAAACCCTGCTGGCGTTTGCACGTTCAGCACTTTCCTGTACAGCACGCTTTTCGACCTCCGTAATACCGGAGGGAACACATATTACCATTTTAGGCCGTGCAAAGCGGGATAATTGAATCTTTTTAATAAAACCCTGCAACATCCCATCCGTCATTTCAAAATCTGCAATAACACCGTCTTTCATTGGACGAATTGTTATAATATTGGGGTGAGTTCGCCCCAGCATATCACGAGCTTCATTGCCGACTGCAATAATTTTTCCCGTTTTAAGGGATTTTGAAACAATAGAAGGTTCATTTATTACAATTCCCTGGCCACGCATGTGAATTAAGGTGTTTGCTGTTCCCAAATCTATCGCAATGTCGCTGTTTAGCCATTTGAACATACTCATAATAAATCCTTAATATTTTATTGAGCCACCTGCCGGAATTGAACCGGCGACCTACGCTTTACGAAAGCGTCGCTGCTACCAACTGAGCTAAGGTGGCACACATTTAATAAATATAATACCTTCCGGAAAAAAAACATTAGTTTTTCTAAACTAATTTATACCTCAGCCCCGTTAAGCCATGCCTTAATTTTATTATAAACGGCATTTTCCGTAAATCCAAACTTTTCTGCCAATATTTGACCCGGTGCCGACTGACCATATCGATCGATCCCAATGATCAAATTTGGATTGTTCGTAAGATCACCCCAGCCTAGTGAACGGCCCGCTTCAACACAAACGATTTTAGTATCACCAGGCGGTAAAATGGTATTTTTATACTGTTTGTCCTGCCGAATGAAAGTTTCAAAAGAGGGTATGGATACCACCCGCACAGCATATCCCTCTTTAGATATTCTTTTTGCTACCTCAACACTAATGGAAAGTTCTGAACCTGATGCAACAATAATGAGATCAGGTTGATCAGATGATTCTGTCAGGACATATGCTCCTTTATCGAAATTATTGTTTCCCTGGTTCCCATTTTGATGCAGATTGGGGCATTTTTGGCGTGTCAACACAAGAGCAGTAGGGCCTTTGTGATATTGTAACGCTGCAAGCCATGCCTGTGCGGTCTCTACTTCGTCGGCAGGACGGATAACCTGTAGTCCCGGGATTAAACGCAGGGACATAATTTGTTCAATTGGTTGGTGTGTGGGACCGTCTTCTCCAACAAATATGCTGTCGTGTGTAAACACATAAATAACCTGACATTTTATAAGTGCCGCCATTCGAATGGCAGAACGCATATAATCGGAAAACACCAGAAAAGTTCCGCCAAAGGGTATGAAACCGCTGCCGTACAGGGCGATGCCATTCATAATAGCACCCATTGCAAATTCACGGATACCATAATGGATATTTCTCCCGGAAAAATTATCCCGCGATATTGCCGATTCACCCTTCAGAGTCGTCTTATCTGATCCCGCAAGATCTGCAGATCCTCCGATAAGTCCAGGTATTAGCTTTGCCAATTCCTGAAGGATATTTCCGGAATGTGCACGTGTGGAGTTATCTTTATGTAACAAAGTTTCCATAATGTTGGCATCTAAATCTGTCGGCAAAATTTTACGGGCTTGATTGATATAATGATGATATTGATCTGCTGCTTTTTTCTTCCATTCATCATATTTCGTCTGCCATTGAGAATAAACGAATTTTACGGTTTTGACGTGTACTTGAAATTCTTTTTTAACTTCATTGGGAATATAAAACGATTTGTCTTCCGGAAATCCCAAGTGTTGTTTTGTTAGCTTTAACTCTTCCTCTCCCAGGGGGGCACCATGAGCAGCGGAAGTGTCCTGTTTATTTGGGCTGCCGAAAGCTATATGGGTTTTTGCAATAATAAGTGAAGGTTTGTCGGATTCTTGCTGTGCGCGGATAATTGCCTGTTCTATTTCATGATGATCATGGCCGTCAATTTCTTGGACATGCCAATGGTAAGCACGGTAACGCATAGCAACATCATCGGAAAAGGTCAGATCCGTTTTGCCATCAATGGTTATATGGTTGTTGTCGTAAAAACATATTAATTGTCCCAATCCCAAATGTCCCGCGATTGATGATGCCTCGTGACTGATTCCTTCCATTATATCTCCATCACCGCAAAAGCAATATGTGTGATGATCCCCGAAAAGATTGAATTCTTTAGTATTCCACTGCGCGGCAGACATACGGGCAGCCATCGCCATACCAACCGCATTGGCTATCCCCTGTCCAAGCGGACCGGTAGTTGTTTCCACGCCGGGGATTTCACGTTCCGGATGACCCGGTGTTTTAGATCCCCACTGCCGGAATGCTTTTAAATCATCGAGTGATATATCATATCCGGAAAGATGTAAAACGGCATATAATAGTGCTGAACCATGCCCCCCGGACATTACAAAGCGGTCCCGGCCCGGCCATTTGGGATCATCAGGATTAAAACGCAAAAATTTTGTCCATAAAACAGTTGCACAATCTGCCATCCCCATAGGAAGACCCGGGTGGCCCGATTGTGCTTTTTGTACCATATCTGCTGATAATATACGTATTGTATCGGCTGCTAGTTTTGACATAGCTTATCTCCATTTATTCTCTGCGGGTAATTTATAATGTTTTCAGATTTTATAAAACCCTTTTATTGCAATATTCCCCGAAATAAATTGCTTGATAAGTATTGCGGCATTTTTTACATTTTATCGATATTATATGGAGTTAGTGTGATAAAGCGTGTTGTTGTTGGAATTATTGCTTTGTGTTTTGGAATATTACCTGCCAAAGTACCTGAAAATCATTCGGCCGATTTCTATATTCTCTCTTTCCCCTGTGCCGTAGAATTTTTAGGTCTTGATCTGCACCAGGAAAATCAATCGCTTATCTTACAATGGTCCACTGCGAGTGAAACAGAAAATATGGGGTTTATTCTTGAGCGGAAAACGGATTCTTTGGAAGTATGGAATCCCTTGAGTGATCATATTAATAATGATAATTTACGCGGACAGAGAACGGTAAGTACTCTGACAGAATATTCTTACAGAGATTCATTGGTTGAGGTCGGCTTTACATATTATTACCGTATTTCCGGTATTGATATAGCAAATAATATTGGGGTCCTTGACAGTGCCTCACTTCTTGTTAGATCAACCGAAGTCACAAGTGTCTTGCCTGATAATTTTACTCTGCAGATTTATCCTAATCCATTTAATCCAACTGCAATAATTTGTTTTTCTCTACCGGAAGCGGCATTTGTTGCATTAAATATTTTTGATCTTCATGGAAGGCGTATTTCCAAAGTATGTGACGGCAACATGCTGAACCCGGGAAATCATACTATTACCTGGTTCGCTGAGGGAATACCTTCTGGGGTATATTTTTGTAATCTGATTGTTTCTTTACAAACCGGGAAAAAGCAGCAGATAACAAAAAAAATCCTTTTGTTAAAGTAAGGATTTTATTTTGTGGGCGCTGAGGGATTCGAACCCCCGACCCCCTGCTTGTAAGGCAGGTGCTCTAAACCAGCTGAGCTAAGCGCCCGGAAAATCAAGTCCGATATAATATAACGATTCTTCTTTTGAAGCAAGCATTTTTATTGTATGCGTTAGAGGGGGTTTAGAGTTTAGACCAGTTTTCGTCTGTCAGCTAACTCCGAATGTTCGGGGCTTGGCAAGCAAGTACTGTTTACTGTTCATCCGTCTTCGTCCCGATCCCCGAAACATCGGGGCGGGGGACTACGCCGGACAGGCGGTTCACGCTCTTATTTTAGATATATCATTTTTGCTTTTTTTATCGTTGTGTTATGTTCCAGGGAATAAAAGTATATTCCCGTGGCAAAACCGGTCATATCGATTCGTATTTCATTTATCCCTATTTCCGGGCTTTGAATTTCTTGTTCAATGATCTGTTTACCGTTTAACGAAAAAATCCGCAAATGTACAGGCGCATGATCCGAAACAATATATTTGATAATTGTAGCCGGATTAAAGGGATTGGGTGAGTTTCCGATCAATTCAAAATCAAAACTTACCGGCAGGTCAATTTTTTCTGTTTCTGTTATTATCGCGTGCATGGATCCTCGTCGACTGATATCCCCGCGGTGCATGGGCCAGCTTACAGTTCCGCGTTCACCTTTAAGATCGATCACGGAAATTCCGGAATAGTTACCGCAAATAATTTCATTGTCGTTATCATTATCAATATCTGTTATGGCTAAACTGGATTTAGACAAAAAACGCGTATTGACCGGAAAACCGTCTACCGGATTTCCATTCGGAGTAAACGCATAAATAAGACCGTTATTACCCATGGCTAAAATATGCTGGATGTCTTCGGAGTCGTTTACAACATCCGCGCAAATAAGCGATTGATATATCGGACTTACTTCCTTCGGCCAATTATCAACCAATACTCCATTGATAACATTCACATTATAGATATTCCCGGACGTTGTTCCAAAAACAGCAAAGATACCATTTCCCTGGGTGAATATTGCCGGTGATGATTTAATAGCACCATACCCGTCAATTACAAAGCGCTGACTGCCGTCCAGGTTAAACCCATACATATCACCCTGATCATTGCCTATCAAAATAATTGCTGAACTATCACCGGTAACAATTACACAGGGTTCGCTGCTGATTGTACCTGATGTTAATTGTGGCCAACCGCTGATCATATTTCCGTCTGTATCCATGATATTACATTGACGTCCCCAATCTCCAAATATTATTTCATCTTTTCCGTCAGCATTCACATCTGCAAGAGAAACACCGCTTCGAATATTTTGTCCGACATACGCCGGGAATCCGCTGACGTCACTGCTATCATGATTTATTGCGTATATTTGTTGATCGGTTGCACCGAAAATCACTTCCAGTTCTTCATCTGAGTCAACATTTCCAATGGCAGGTATGGCGGTGATAAACCCGTCAATATGCCGGCTCCATTCAAACTGTCCGTTCGTATCATATGTGCGCACTTGTTTATCGAAAAGTGTAACTACAATTTCCAAGGTGCTATCGCGGTCAATATCCGCAATTGCAATACCTGCAATCTGCCCGCCCAGTGACAGCGGGAAACCGTTTAGTATTGCTCCCTGATGATCCACAATATATAATTCTCCGCTTTTATCGCCAAAAATGATTTCCTGAAAACCATTATTGTTTATATCGGTAAATATCGGTGATGCTTCAACCGCATTACTTGCATAAAACGGAAAATCCTGTTGATCTAAAAAGAGAGAAACATGCATATTTATTGTAGTCGTATAAGGGAACCCATCTGCCCCGTTTGAGCAAAGTTCCAGTGTAAATTCATAATCATCCAAAGGCAGGTTTTCAGAAAAAGTGATAGTAAATCCATCATCGTCATTATATGCTGTTGTATCCGGAGAAATGCTGTTCCAGGTTCCGATGCTGTCGCTAATCGTAATATCTTCGTGATTGGTATGTAATACACCTTGTACGTTCAAAGCAGTTGTCCATCCGATATAATTTTCCAGTTCTACAAGCATGGTGATGCTTTCACCCGGATTTAATACCGAATCCGTGTCACCGTCATAAATAGTTTCAAGATGTTTTACATAGGATAATTTTGGCCATTTATCGAACATAAGAGATTTTAGAATGTTTATGCGTCCTGTCCCCAGTTGGCCCGCGTAATCCGGATTTATATCATCAATAGGGTCAGTATGGTTTAAAAGACGGGCAACAAGCCAATTGCTGGAACTATCCGGATAAACCGATTTAAGTAATCCCATACACGATGCCACTAATGGTGAAGCCATGGAAGTGCCTTGCAGACTTGCATAGTCGTTTACTTTGGTTAAGTAGGTGCTAAGCATGTTTTCTCCGGGAGCGGAAATATCCACGCCATCAAAATTAGCGAGGTCTGCTGCACCATAATTCGCCCAGGAAAAAATATCAGAGGAACTAACGGCGGTAACAGAAACTACATTTTTATAACCGGAGGGGTAATGCGGTTCATCAGTAGGATTTCCATATTCATCCCCGTTTCCTGCTGCTGCAACAATAATGGAACCATACTGGTTGTAACAAGTATTAATTAGACTTTGCATACTATAGCTATAACCCGGGCCGCCCCAACTGCAGTTTATAATGTCCGCACCGGCGTGTGCGGCATATAAAATGCCTGCCCAACCGGTATTAATAATATCGGATGCGTCATCTCCTGCGGATTTTACCGGCATCACGCTGATGTTGTATCCAACTGAAGCAACACCAATACCGTTGTTTGTTGATGCACCTGCCAGGCCCGCAACATGCGTACCGTGACTGTTATTGGTG
>JAUXEL010000159.1 GCA_030620575.1 Fidelibacterota bacterium | reverse complement strand
GATTTTTTTACAATTATATTTCCAATCATAAGCACAGACAAGGCAGTGCCTTGTCTCTTCTATCTTCTTACTGCCTACTGACTTCTGCCTACTGACTTCTGTCTACTGACTTCTGCCTACTGCCTTCTGCCTACTGACTTCTGCCTACTGACTTCTGCCTGCTGACTTCTGCCTACTGATTTTTGACTTCTTATCCAATTCCCGCATAATCAAGTTTATTGGAATAGTGTTCAAGAAAATAGCTGCGAAACGTATGGTGTTCGGGTTTAAGCAGATGTGGATCATTCCGGATCAGCGTAAATGCGGCATCCCGCGCTTTTTTCAAAATCGGATGATCCGTAAATACATTGATAAATTTTACATCCGGCAAACCGTGTTGGCGAACACCAAAAATATCTCCTTGTCCGCGTTGTTTTAGATCTTCTTCAGATATTTCGAATCCGTCGGAAGTTTTTTCCATTATTCGTAAACGTTCCTTTGCATTATCAGTATGATTCCGTTGGATCAAGATACACCAGGAGGCTTCGCTCCCCCGTCCCACACGTCCACGCAACTGGTGGAGCTGACTGAGTCCGAAACGCTCGGCATTTTCAATCAACATAACCGTGGCATTGGGATTATCCACACCGACCTCAATAACTGTTGTGCTAACGAGCAGCTGAATTTCATTGGCTTTAAAAGCTGCCATAATACGATGTTTTTCGTCTTTTTTTGTCCTTCCGTGCAACATTTCCACACGATACTTACTAAAACGGACTTTTAATTCTTCGTATCCGCTTTCAACAGCTTGTAAATCCATTTTTTCTGATTCGGCAATCAGCGGATATACCACATATATTTGCCTGCCTGCTGTCATTTCCTCTTCAAAATATTTATATACACTCGGCAGTCGTTCAGGAACAATTAACTTTGTTTTTACCGGGAGACGGCCTTCGGGCATTTCATCAATAATAGAAACATCCATATCTCCATAAAGTGTCATGCTTAATGTTCTGGGAATGGGCGTTGCGGTCATTCCTAATACGTGGGGATGAAATCCTTTTTTTATTAACGTTCCCCGCTGATCCACACCAAAACGGTGTTGTTCATCTATTATAACAAGTCCAAGTCGTGAGAATACTACGTCTTTTTGGATAAGCGCGTGTGTACCGATCACAATCGGAATATCTCCTGAAGCAACGGCAGCCCGCTGTTGATCGCGCTGTTTTTTAGATGTTTTTCCGGTTATCAGGCAACAGCTGACGCCCAGGCGATCAAATTCTTTTTTAAACTGGTAATAATGCTGATCTGCTAAAACTTCTGTCGGCGCCATGATAGCAGTTTGAAATCCGTTTGCGGTAACAATAGCCGCTGCCATGGATGCAACCAGGGTTTTTCCGCAGCCCACATCACCCTGCAAAAGACGGTTCATCGGGATATCCCCTTTCAGATCCGCATATATTTCTTTCAATACCCGTTTTTGTGCATCAGTCGGTTCAAAAGGAAGCTGATGATACAATTTGTGCAGAATATTACCTGCAGTAATACAGCGGGCAGCATTGGGGGTTTGCTGAACCTTTTTTTTCTTAACAGCCATAATGCTTTGCAACATTAAGAATTCCTGAAGTTTGAAACGGTATTGGGCTTTTTGAAGTTTTTCCGCGGATTCCGGAAAATGGATCTGTTTGATTGCTGTATTAAACGGTAATAATTGATACGATTGACGTATTTTATCCGGAATACAATCCGGAATATCAGGATGCAACTGTTCCAGAACCGCCGCAAACAGCTTTCGGAAAGAGCGGCTGCTGAATCCGGTTTTACGTAATCCCTGGGTCAAAGGATATACCGGGATCACACCACCTGTATTAATAGTTTCACTCTCTGAATCAATAAAATCAAAATCGGGATGGGTCATGGTGTTACCGCGGTAAAATTCCACTTTTCCGTAAACGGATACCGTATCTCCGGGTTTAAAAACATCTTTGATCCATTCCGTGCTGTGAAACCAATTTAATGTCAGGAATCCGGATTCATCGGATATTTCAATTTTAAGGATCTTCCGTTTTCGCGTTGGAATCAGCTTAATACGCTGCACTACTCCAATAACGGTACATTCTTCACCTACGATCAAGCGACCAATGGGTTTGATTGAACTCCGGTCCAAATAATCGCGTGGAATATAATACAGTAAATCTTCCAGGGTATGCACACCCACATCAGCAAGTGCCTGCTGTCGTTTGCTTCCTATTAAAGGCAGCTGAATCACCGGAATTTTCAGATCATCAAACATAATTATTTATAAAGGTATTTGACAACATCAGCAAAGCGTTCGCGCCAACTTGCCTCATTGTGTTCTCCACCGTAAATTGTTCTGAATGTGACTTCTTTTCGCTTCTTCCAGCCGGCATCCAAGAGTGCATGATATACCGGTATTTGATATATATCACGATCCATGTGCGCTTTTTCCTTACTGCCTACATCAAGCCAGTAGCGCATGGGATATTGCCTGCCGCGGGATTCAATAAGCGCAAGTATTTCATCCGGGCAGAAGCCGAAAGATGAAGAAAGTGCGCCTACCTTTGAAAATGTATCCTGATATTCCAATCCGATATACAGCGAGATCAAACCGCCCATGGAACTGCCCATGATCCCGGTATATTCACGGCCGGACTTCGTGCGGTAATGGCTGTCGATATAAGGTTTTAGCGTTTTTACAATAAATTCAGCATATTCGCCGCCCTGTGCATCATAATGCTCTGCCATATAATCAAAGGCATACGGAGTGTATTCATTAAGGCGGAATATGGGACTGTTATCAATTGCTACTACGATCATTTTATTTATTTTATTTTTTCTAATGAGGTCTTCCATTGTTTCATCCACACCCCATTCCCCACTAAAAGCGGTCGCCCCGGAAAAGCAATTTTGTCCATCATGCATATACAACACCGGATAGGATTCTGAATCTGTTTCGTATCCCGGTGGTAAATAAATCCATATTCTGCGGGTACGATTCAGTTGCGGTATCGAAAAATGCCTTATGGTGTCAACTCTACCGGCAATGCTTGCGAATATGTCATGTTGATGATACGGATCAGCCCACGCGGCGATCCGGTAATTTTTATGTAATAATTCTTTTTTTAGTTTTTCGCTGCGATTGTCACGGTCTGTCCCGTCTGCAAGCGTTTCCACTCCATCCCAGCTGCCCAGAGTAAATTTAAATTCTACATTATCTAAATTTGTATTTACTGTCAGTGTATATCCGACGGGAGTTGATCGTGTTAATTTATATGCTGAATCGGCAGGATTCCATTCATTAAAATTACCTGCTATAAAAATATTTGCATCAGAAGGTGTGTCTTCGGGAACTTCAACATTGATGATCCATTCGGTCATGGTTTGAGAAAAACATATGGACATAATAAGAAGGCTGCTTATACATATTTTGCGTAGCTGCTTCATATTAACACTCCATTATTAATTGTTATATTACCTGTGTTTCAAATAAAAGGTAAAAATATCCGGTGATTTAACCATTGCTCCTTGG
>JAUXEL010000146.1 GCA_030620575.1 Fidelibacterota bacterium | reverse complement strand
GGCAGTGCAAGCGCCTCAATTTGCCGGCTAAACAGATGGTCGCTATTATTTGTATCATTTATCCAGGCGGTAAGGAATGAGGTGTCTGTTGTAAGCGCCAATGATGCAAGAGCCTGACGCCGGTCATTAAGCTGTGCAACGAGTTCAGCAGACAGATGCTGACAGTCAGCAGCCGATCCGCCATTGCCGCACCAGAGAATTTTATGTCCGGACTGCAAGGCGTGGATCATCATGTCCGCGGCATCCTGAATATTCTGTAGTAATGCGTCATCTTTCTGTACTTCTTTCAGAAGCGAAAGGGATTCGGTAAAAGCGTTTTTCATAGAGTATTCCTCTTTTGGATACAAAATAAATTCGGTATTATGTAAACCACTTTAAAAGGTAATATAAATGATATGAGATGAAAAGTGTTTTGTTTCATATAATCAATCCTGCATGATCGGCAGGAAAATTCAGTATGTATAGAATTTACACAAGGGAAGATAAAAAATCTACAAAGGTATCCATTTGTTCTTTGCTGCGTTTTTCAGTTACGGCAATCAGCAATTCATGATCGCGTTCAGAGAAAAATATGCCAAGATCTATGCCGGCAAAGATGGCGCGTTTCTGCGCCTTTTGAATAATATCTGAAGCGGGGACAGGCGTTTTAATCACAAATTCTTTAAAGAATGGATCATTGGAAACAACATCAAAACCGTCCAACGCGCATATTTTTTTATGTAAATAATGTGCCTTTTGAATACACAATTCGGCGACTTGGCGGAGACCGCTTTGTCCCATAAGTGCAAGATAGACTGTTGCGGCCAGTGCACACAATGCTTCGTTAGAACAGATATTACTTGTAGCTTTCGCACGCCGGATATGCTGTTCGCGTGTTTGCAGGGTCAGTACATAGCCGCGTGTTCCGTCAACATCTTTCGTCATACCTGCAATACGGCCCGGCATTTTCCGCACATAGGCTTGTTTGCTGGCAAATAAACCCAGATACGGACCTCCAAAATTCAGATGATTTCCCAGAGATTGCCCTTCTCCAAAGACAATATCCGCATCTATTTCGCCCGGGGTTTTTAATACAGCAAGAGAAATGGGATCTACTCCCTGAATAAATAAGACATTGTTATCATGGCTGATTTGAGCAGCGCTGACGGTATCTTCAATATATCCAAAGAAATTCGGATTTTGAATGATCACCGCCGCGGTATTATCTGTAATGCATTCGGATAATTTTGATAAATCACTGATAAGTCCGTTAAGCGGACAGTCGATCAGTTGTATACCGAGTGCGTTAGCGTAGGTTTCCAATGTTTTGCGGTACAGAGGATGTACTGCAGAGGAAATAACAATATCGGATTTTCGTTTAATATTTTTAGCCATGATCACGGCTTCGACCATCGCAGTTGCCCCGTCGTACATGGAGGCATTTGATACATCCATATCCGTTAATTCACAAATAAGAGATTGGAATTCATACATAACCTGCAATGTCCCTTGACTGACTTCAGCCTGATACGGCGTATAGGCTGTAGCAAATTCCGGGCGGGATAACATAAAATCAACTACCTTGGGAATAAAGTGATCATATGCCCCGCCGCCAAGAAAAGATATCACCTGATGACAGGCAGTATTTTTTTCTAAAAGAGATTGCATTTCCATTTGGATGTCAAGTTCGGAAAGAGGAGCGGGGAGATCCAGGGACACATCACCCTTGAGAATATCCGAAATATTAGATAACAGATCTTCAAAACGGTCAACACCGATTTTTTGTAACATGTTTTTTACATCATCGCGGCCATGCGGTAAAAATGCCATTGTACTCCTCGCTATATCCCTGAAATAAAAATATTAATTCGAAAAGGCATGATATGCATCTGCATCCATAAGGTTGTCAAGTTCAGCACTGTTTTCCATCTTAATTTTTATGATCCAACCTGCCCCATAGCAGTCGGTATTAACAAGAGTCGGTTCATCTTCAAGAGCTTCATTGATCTCAATAATTTCACCGGACACCGGTGCATTAATATCTGAAACGGTTTTTACTGCTTCAATGGTTCCGCATTCTTCATTCTGCGTAGCGTTGTCACCTGTTTCGGGTAATTCAACGAACACAATATCACCCAATTCACTTTGTGCATAATCTGTAATACCAACTGTAACAATATCTCCGTCGACACGAGCCCACTCATGGTTTTTTGAATACTTCAGTTCTTTAGGAATATTCATCATGTTTCCTTTCAATGATAATATTATTTTTTAACGCGCTCTAAATATGCTCCTTCGCGCGTGTCTATTTTGACTACATCCCCAACATTAATAAACAAAGGGACAGGTATTTCTAAGCCGGTTTCAAGGGTCGCGGGTTTTTTAACATTTGTTTTTGCGCTATCTCCCCGTTCCCCGGGTTCGGTGTATTTTACTTCCAGTTCGACAGAAGCCGGCAATTCGATGACGATAGGCCGTTCCTGATACATCAGCACTTTGATCTCATCATTTTCCCGAATATAATTAACATCATCTCCCATAATATCGGTAGATATCGGGATTTGTTCAAAGGTTTCAGGATCCATGAAATAATAATTATCGTCGTCAGAGTAAAGATATTGCATGATGTGTGCTTCAACTCGTGCTTCTTCTACCTTCTCACCGGAACGAAAAGTATTATCCAATACCTTCCCGGTCAGCAGATTCTTTAATTTTGTCCGAACGACCGCTCCGGCACGCCCCATCTTGCTGTGTTGATAGCTGACAATTTTACATAATTCATTATTGTATACAATGATCATACCGGGTCTGAAATCTGATGTTGATGCCAAGCTAAACTCCTTTCAAAATAGTTCTTTAAAAACAGGCAATAATTTACATCTTGTACCGGTATTTCGCAACAGAGAAACCATTTTTTATCCATTTCAAGTGAATATTTTAACAGATATGCCTGAATATAATTTCTATTTGTACGCATATTTGCGACAAAACGGCATAATATAAGGCGATATTGAAAATATAAGACAAAATGTCTGCCATTATGACAGCATCAATGTTTTGGCACGATTTTGGCATTATTAAAGGTGAAGATTGACATAGGAAAACAACCGGTTAAGAGAGAGTCCGGTTTCAAACAACATAAATTATTCGGCTTCGGCAATATAATGAACCGTAACCGAAAAGGAGGCTTAAAATGATGTTAGTCAAACGCAATTATTCTTTACCACGTGTCCACAGTTACTATAACAATCGGCTGGATAACTTTTTTACTGATCCTTTTTTCAACAATGAATTAAGTGAACCGATTCATTGGACCCCGCGTATGGAGGTAGAAGAAACTGAAAGTGCATTTCTTCTGAATGTAGAAGTACCCGGAATGAAGAAAAAAGATATTGATATTTCAGTAAAAGACAATGTGATCACTATTTCCGGTGAGAAGAAAGAAAAAGTTCATGAAAAAGATTCACATTACCATCTGAATGAAATTTCCTATGGTAAATTCTCCCGCAGTTTTCAACTTCCCGGCAATGTAGATATTGATAAAATTAAGGGCAACTGGAATGCCGGAGTTTTAACGGTAGAAATTCCGAAGAATGAAGTTGCCAAACCACGAAAAATTGAAATTAATTAAGCTTTTATAAATCCCTTCCTTACCCCGTAAGCCCCGCTATCACCAAATGCGGGGCTTTTCTAAAAAAAATAAGCAAAAAGGAAAATCAAATGACTTATCTGAAATCCGATATGTTTTACAATGATTACCGGTGGATGAACACAGATAATGAGGTGCAAGTAAAAGCAGTATCCGCATTTCAGCCTGATAACGGGAATATTATTTTATATTTAATAAATGAGCTGACAGCAAATATATTGGACAGCAAAATACTTGAAATCATTATTCACGAATATCTTCCCAAAAGTATTCAAACCATGAATCATGTGATGGAGTGGATCAAAGAAAAAGGTGATATGTATTACAAGATCGTTTTTCG
>JAUXEL010000069.1 GCA_030620575.1 Fidelibacterota bacterium | reverse complement strand
CAAGTTTGGCACAGGCTATAGCTGTTCATTACATAGCTACAGATAGATGACTATAGTTTTTTGAGTTGCCACGGCTGAATAGCCACGGTTGAATAGCCACGGCTTTTAAGCCGTGGATCATTTAATTCAACAAATATTGGGGTTTTAACCCCGGGATAAAAGATGAAATGAAAATCAAATTAACTGATCATTTTTTGGCTAAATAGCCTCGCAAAATTACCATTAAGCCTCAAAAGCGAGGAAATATAAAAAAAAACATCTCGCTTACACAAGATGATTTTTTGTTTTTTATAAAAAAATACTGCAGATTATGTATAATATTATTCTAAGGTCGTACTGAAAATCTCAGCAACCCTCAGATAGCCTTCAGCTTTATCGGCATCATATTTTTTATATGCGCGGTACGCAAGATAATATCCCTGAGAAATGCGCGCTGAATCGATTTTCGTCAATTTATAGGAAATGCCCTGAAGTTCAGGAATAAGTATTTCACGTCCGATGATCAGTAAATCCGGAGTCCTGATCGTTTCAACATTTTTTCGGTAGATATTAGGCCACAGCGAGGATCTGGAATAATAGTGGTTTGCAAGCCCCCAAAGAGTGTTTCCGGGTTTGATAATATGAATAAGGCTATTTTCAGCATTAGGTATGGGTTTAACTTCAGGTTTATCTTCATGATAAGGAACAACTTTTATATCCGTCTTTTCAGGTTTAGGTGCCTCAATGAATATATCTTCGCTTTCATCATGCACTGTGGTTGTTTCAGTAATAGCAGGTGTTATTTCAATAATAGCAGATATTTCAGGAACTGTGTCGCGTTCTTTATTTACCCAGAATGCCAGATTTTCAAGAGAATCAAATTTTGCAGGTACCACATACAGAGCCACAATAATAAGGATAATTAAAAATAGCGGAAGGATCCAACGCCAAGCTGATTTTTTCTTTTTTTCTTCAAAAACAAAAGTCGGCATCATCTTTTTATCGTTTTTTGGAGGTGGGGGAGGCGTCACAGTTTTTTTAATTTCAGGCTCACTGCCCATATCGCCAAAGACCATAGATTCTTTTTTTTCTATTGTAGTGTCTTTTGTTTTTTCAGGAAGAGGTGGCGAAGGTTTATCGGGTCTTTTTTTCTTTATTTTTTTAGATTTTAATTTTGCATATCTTTGGTTAACCTTGTCCCGCAATGGTTTTTCGGGTTTAAAAACTACCTTTTTATGTGCTTCTATCAGGGAAGTCTTTCCGGTTTTTGGATTAATCGTCTCTCGCTCTGCAACATCATGAAGCTTAAAAATCCCCAGCCCTTTGATATTAACATGTTCGTCTTTTCGGAGCCCCTCCTGTATAGTGATATATACATCCTTGATAAATTGTTTTGAAAATGCTTTTGTTCGCCCTGTTGATGCCGAAAATTCATCAACAAGCTGTTGAAATGTAATTTTTGGAGCCATATCTTTAATCCTTATTTAAGGTCTTCTTTTAATTGCATCGCCGGAGTAAAAGACAATAATAATTTTTTAGGAAGTATAACATACTCTTTAGTAGCAGGGTTAAACGATTGCCGGCTGTTTTTTTCTTTTATATTAAATGAACCAAATTGCGGGATAACAACCCCTGTCTCATTTACAAAATAGGACTGCATGATAGCTGTTAAGGCCTCATATAGATCTTTACTTTCGGTTTTGGAAATTTCAGATTTTTCAGATAGATGTTGAATTAAATCTGATGTATTCATAACTGCTCCTAATAGATTAACCTTAAAAAATATTGGATTAAGCATACAAATGCAAGAAAAACAATAGAAAATAACGAATTCGGCACATGTGCATATTCCAGGCAAATTATCTTGATTGTTATAAATATTATCTCAACATTACAGCATGATGAACAGTATAAAAAATTTAACCTATGATGAAATGCAAAAATGGGCGCTTCAAAAGGGTCTGAAGCCTTTTGTTGGACGGCAGATATTTGAATGGGTATTCAGTAAAAATGTAGAATCAACAGATTCCATGCGCAATATTGCTAAAAACGTTCGGAATATAATTGAAAAAGAAGGTCCTCTTTCCCTCCTGGAACTTAAAAAACATGAAGTAAATGAAGGTGACGGCACAGAAAAGTTTTTATTTAGCTGTCTTGACGGCAATGCCCTTGAGAGTGTTTTAATAAGATCTGCCGGCAGGAATACCGTATGTGTCAGTTCGCAAATTGGGTGTGCTATGGGATGTACCTTCTGCCGCACCGCAGATATGGGTATACTGCGCGATCTGAGTTCAGGAGAAATTGTTGAACAAGTCATCCAAATTACCCGTTTAACCCATGAACGCGTAACGAATGTAGTGTTTATGGGCATGGGGGAACCATTTAACAATTATCAGGAGGTTATAAAAGCGGCGACAGTGCTCAATCATGAAAAGGGGCTCAATATCGGAGCGCGGCATATAACGATTTCAACTGCGGGCATTGTGCCACGTGTCAGGGAGTTTTCTCATCTGCCGTATCAATTTAAATTGGCAATTTCATTGAATGCCGCGAACGATGAAAAAAGAAATGAACTCATGCCGATTAATCGGCGTTATTCCCTTAGCGAGCTATTGAAAACAGCAAAATACTATACCGATGTAACCAATAAACTCATTACCTTCGAATATGTTCTTATTGACGGTGTTAATAACACACAAAAAGACGCGCAAGAACTTATCAAGCAGCTGAGTCACATCCCATCCAAATTGAATATTATTCCTTTTAATGAAATCGATAGCAAATTTCAAAGGCCAGGTGAACGGGATATTAGTACATTTTTATCCTATTTTGAAGGCGTGAATTTTGCTGTTACCCTTCGCAATAGCGGTGGAAAGGGTATTCAGGCTGCCTGTGGACAACTGTATCATGAGGTGCTTTTATCATGATCATAGATTATCAACTTGCATCTGCAAAAAAGAAAGTTCTTGATGCACTAAAGGATGAAGAACTGTTTGTCTACCCAACTGATACCTTGTATGGGTTTGGCGGTGATGCTCGTTCCCAAAGTGTGATACAGCGCGCATATGAGGTCAAAAAACGACCGCAGAATATGCCGATAAGTATACTTGTCCGGGATATGAAAATGATGCAGGATCTTGCACATATTTCAGAAAAAACAGCAGAGATCATCCGTCAGTTTCTACCGGGTGCATTAACCCTCGTTCTACCGGCAAAAAATATGTCTTTACCGGAGCGTTTATATAGCGACAATCATTATCTTGGCTTTCGTATTCCGGACCACCCGTTTTGCCGGGCGATGCTGGAGCATTTTCAATATCCCATTATTAGTAGCAGTGTGAATATTAGTCAAACATCAGCTTTAACGAACATTCACGATATTGAAGAACAATTTGGAAATGAGGTACAATTATTTATCAGTGATTCCCGATTAAATAATGCCCAACATTCATTAGGCAGTACAGTTATTAAAATGACTGATGATTCTGAATTGCAGTTATTGCGCGAGGGCAGTATTCCGTTTATCGAAATTAATAGACTTCTTCTTTAAAAGGTAATGCCAGTTCATCAAAAAATTCATTATTACCGGGTGATAAGGTGCGATATAAGGGCAGGAGGGATGTATCCTGATACACTGTTACAAAATATTTACTGTCCTCATAATGTTTATCGATAAAAAAATTAAGAAATTTATTTTGGGTATCCAAACGCTTGGATTCAATTAAATACTCCAAGGCATCCTCAAGGTAATACCACGCCTTAGTGCCGTTACCGTCATCAATAGCCCAAAATGCCTGGTTATACAGGTATCGTGCTTTTCGGAGTCTAAAATCTCCGGTAAGCTTATCAAGATCTTCTTTTCTGTTTTTCCATCCTTTGGACCAGGTGGATGTACTTCCGCGTGAATAAATTTCACTGGCCAGATCAAAGAGAGAATTGCCACCAAGATCTTCGATGCCGTCCATCTCCGTTGCCATAATGAGATATCCGTAATAATCAATTATATCACGCAGGGAATGATACATCATTTCCCGATAGAAAGCTTCACCTTCAGTAAATTCAAAAATCCAGGTATTGTCAATATAACGCTGATCATATTCGTTGGAAAAGAAAGCATTTGCCGAGAGAGATAGCTTCGATCCGCTTTGAGTGATCTGTGTAATATAGATTGTAATACGGTAAGGTATTTCGAGATCATATAACTCATTACTAAAGCTATTAGATCTAATATATTGTTCAATCGTATATTTCAACTCACCGATAATACGTTGTTCTTGCGCATTGAGGTTTTGCCCTTCAATACTGACATTCGGCACAAAGGTTTGCGCGCTTAGAATAGCTGTTAGAAAAAGGAAAAATAAAACTTTTTTCATTTGTATTCCCATGATTTTTTAGAATGTATTGATAATAAATAAAGAATTCAAGGCTTTACATTGTCAGCTGCATATATTATTTTCACAAGAATTTATTGATTGTAAAAGGAATAAAATGAACCACAAAATACTGTTGCCAATTCTTCTTTTTTTTATTTTAATTCAGGGAATTGCATTTGCTGCCAGAGATATTATTCCTTATAAAGATGGATATGTATATACTGATTCCATGCGGTCAAAGATATACTTTTACAATGGAGAACTAGAAATTCTACTGACGGGTCCCGGAGTTGGATATTATTACACGTTTTCCCCAGATCAAACCATGTTGGGATTTAAATTGCGCGATATGCCCGGAGGTCTTGAGGCACCGGCATATTTGAATATGGAAACCCGAAAAATAACAGTGCTTCATGAACCTGTCTCCTGTGCGGGGCAGGTATATTTTTCCGCAGAAGGTAATATCGCTTACACCATTGGCAATACCTTGTTTGTCGAAAAAAACGATTTACGCCTTTCTTATGATTTGGGAAATTATGCTAATATAGTGCCCATATCACCGGACGCAAAATGGGCTGTTTACAATGACCCAAATGATCAATTATGGATAATCGATCTTCAGAATTCCGCAAAGCAATGTATCACACAAAATTCCCATGGAAATGTCCTGCCGGCCTGGTCTCCGGACAGTAAATATATCAGCTATTCTTCTTTGGACGGGAATATAAAAATTTATAATGTTTTACAGGATAAAACTATTAATTTAGGTCAGGGTTCAAACCTGAGATGGTCAGATAAAGCAGATGAGTTTGTGTATACCCGTATTGACTTTGATGATAAACTTGGGATAATAAATACGGATATTGTTATTTTAGATGTCAATGGTATTGTTCGCTTTGATACGCAAACACCGGATATTATGGAAACAAATGGGGCTTTCCTGCCCGACGGTTCTATCATGTATATGCAAAATGATATTCCTGTATTTCACACAGATGATACGTCTATACAAAAACAATCCACCCAATATATAGCACCGAAAGTTCTGCCAACTGTCCCGGTATTTTTTGACCAGAAGGTGCCGGTAGCGGATAGCTATTTAGATGTTCCTTATATTCATCAGGTTTACGACACTCCCGGACCTCGCGGCTATAGCAGCTGTGCGCCAACTACCGCTGCGATGGTGCTTGCTTATTATCAGGTTATTCCCCCATGGCCATTTCTGTCAGGATTTGGTCATTGGAACGACTATGCTGCCTATGTTCACGAACGGTATTATTATAATGGAAATAATTTTAATTTGACTTATGTAGACTGTAATAGTAGCGGTTCAACTTGCTATACCTGCTACGGAGGAATGGGATATATGTGGACAGGCGGTAGTCCAAACTCCCGTATGCTGGGTTATTATAATAAACATGGAGTTAGTGGAAATCAAACATGGACTACAAATTGGAGTACAGTCTCTGCAGAAATAGATAAACGACAGCCGTTTTCTATTTGTAATTTTCTATCAGGCGGCGGACACCTGATTGTTGGTATCGGTCGGGCGGAGAACGGACAACGAACAGTAATTGCTAACGATCCCTATGGTAATAAAAATACTGCAAGTTGGCCAAGTTACGATGGAAAAGTGGTGTATTACGACTGGCCGGGATACAATCACGGCCATGTAAGTCTAAACGATGCAAATTCCGGCTATACAAGCATGCCTTGGTGTATTGCGACATATTTTAACCCGCCGGCTTTGATAGATTCCATTGTGGATGATAAAGAATTTACCGGCGGATTTTATATGAAAGCATACGGAAATACGGTTCCGATGCGCTATTATCACAGCGAAAACACTGGCTATGGTGATCATCACTGGTGGAGCTATACTAAGATGATTGCGGATATTTGCTATGTTACATGGACACCACAGCTCAGTGAAGGCGGGTATTATGAAATAAAGGCTTATATTCCTGATCACGCGACCGCCACAACCGCTTCTTACATTATTCGGCATGCTGCAGGTGAGAGTGTAGCTCTTGTCAATCAAAATTCCGTATCTGATGACTGGGTGTCTCTGGGTAAATATCTTTTTACAGACGATGGATTAAATTCAGTTTATTTGGGTGACAGCACTGGCATTGCAGACAAAATTATTGCCTATGATGCCATGAAATGGGAGCATGCAGCGCAAAATGAGCTGGATTTTAGAGCGGATTATACAGTTGGTATGCCGGATTACAATATTACATTTTCAGTTGTTTCAGAGCTCCCGGAAGGGGAGTATCAGTATACCTGGGATTTTGGTGACGGATCATACGGAAGCGGAGAAATCCTTAGTCACTATTATCAGGAAGAAGGTCTTTATACTGTTGCATTAACTGCAGAAGCAAACGGTGTAGAGATCTCTGTAAGTAAAGAGAATTATATCATGATCATCAGTAATACAAAAGGGGATTTTGCTTTAATCAGCCCTGACAGCATGGAAACCGTTCACAGCACAACACCACGGTTGATGTGGGAATCCGTTTCCAATGCAGAATGGTATTATATTTACATTGGCGAAACCTTGGATTTCAGTATAATGCAGCCTATAGAATGTGATACAAACTGGATACGCATTAATGATCCGCTTCCGGAAAATAAAACCATCTATTGGCATGTTAAAGCAGTAACATCTGTGAATGATACATTAGCATCAACATTCTGGCGTTTTCAGGTGAATAGTGAAAATACAGCGCCTGCAGTTTTTGAACTTATATGCCCGGAACATGAGTCTATTCATGATACTCTCAGGCCGGTTTTTAGCTGGGAAACTTCCAGCGATGAAGATCCTCAGGACACGATTACATATGAATTATATATCGGGACAGACCCGGATTCAATGTATTGTATGTACACAGGGAGTGAAACATATTTTCAACCGCAAGATGATCTCAAAGAGAACGGTCGTTATCGCTGGTATGTTATGGCTGTGGATGCCTCCGATGCAAAAACCCGTTCACGGGAAGCTTACCGGAATTGTGCGATCAATACAGTCAATGAAGCACCTCCGTCACCCGTACAGCTTGCGCCGCTTCACAACAGTTATCAAACAACCCGTTATCCGCGTTTCGAATGGACTGCAGTAACAGATCCGGATCCGGGCGATGAAATTACCTACAAAGTATATTATTGGTTTACAGGGTCCAGCACAGTCTATCTGATCACAACAAAAGACACCTATCATGATCAGCGCAGATTACGGGATCAAAGTGAATATTTCTGGACAGTAGCCGCCTTGGATGATCATAACCTTCGTTCTTACAGCGATACCTTAACAGTGTATATTGACAGTGAAATGGATGTTGTGAATTTGCCGTTAGATTTTGCCTTAAATAAAAATTATCCCAATCCATTTAATCCTGCAACACATATATCCTATACAGTTCCTTACGGTGAACAAGTAAAAATATTTTTATACGATATTTCAGGTAAAATGGTACATACATTAGTAAACAAGTACCATGTTGCGGGGTATTATCAAATTCAATTTAATGCTTCAGATTTTCCCGGTGGGGTTTATATTTATACAATGCAAGCCGGTAAGTATCATGCCAGCCGCAAGATGGTATTAATAAAGTAGCAACGCCTCTTCTCTACGATATTTTAAAATAAATTATCCCGGAATGGTCGTCCCGATCTCTCAACCTCTCAACCTCTCAACCTCTCAACGCATCAGGCAATATCTTTATATGCACTGTGCGGGTTCGCGGTCCGTCGAATTCACAAAAATATACCGCCTGCCAAGTACCTAAAATACAACGTTTATTCTCAAAAATGAGAGTAAGGGAAGGGGAAAACAAAGAAGATTTTAGATGACTGTCGCTATTTCCTTCGTAATGGGTATATGCAGGGTCTTCTTTTGGGATCAGGGCATTGATCTTATAACCCAGATCATGTTTTACATCAGGATCGGCATTTTCATTGATAGTAATGCCTGCTGTGGTATGCGGAGTAAAAACAGTGATAATTCCGCTTTCGTAGCGATTATTGCTTACAATTTCCTGAATGGTGGATGTTATATCAATAAAAGCAGTGCGGGCAGGGGTTTTTAATTGAAAGGAAAACGTTTTCATAGCGGTATCCTAAATAGAGTTTTTACTTCACTTACCGGAAATCGAGGTAAAATTTCTTTAAATTTACATGAGTGAATTCTATCTTTTGCTTTTTTGAGATCAGACATAGAGCACCTCAATAATTGTGTCTAAAAGAAAAATAATTCAAAATGATATAAAATCAAAATCATTT
>JAUXEL010000093.1 GCA_030620575.1 Fidelibacterota bacterium | reverse complement strand
TTAAGCATAAGCTCTACTGCTTCCCTCTTGAACTCCTTCGGGTAGCTCCTTCTGTACTCTTGCATAATTCTCCTTTTTTTGCTTGTCTGCAATTTAAGGCTTAACTGTGTGTCCACAAAAATATAAGAACTCCATTCCAGCCTTCGCCCCCGAAGGATCGGGACTACGGCCGGCAGGCGTCTTTTCAACTTCCAACTTCCAACTTCCAACTTTCAACTCTCAACTCTCAACTCTTCCTTACCGGTTCAATCCGCTAAATACGGACGATTGTCATATAAATTTCTCATAAAATGCTACACGATTTTTCATTATCAGCAAATGAGGTTTCTCTTATGAACAATAAAAAACGTATTCTTATTACCGGTGCATCAGGAACCGTTGGAACTGCCTTGTTAAAACAGCTGTGCAGCAATAACGACTATGAAAAAATTACCGTATTCGATATTAACACACGGTGTTCACGGCGCTGTTTTAGACGTTATAAAAAATATATTACCTGTGTTTTTGGAGATATCAGTAAAGCGGGTGATGTAGATGCCGCATGCCGGGATCAGGATATTGTTATTCATTTAGCGGCTGTCATACCTCCTCTTGCGGATGATAATCCGGAACTTGCTCTCCGGGTTAATGTGCATGGCACACAGAACCTGATAACCGCCCTTGAACGCTATTCTCCCTCAGCATTCATATGTTATGCCTCCTCCATCTCGGTGTATGGTGATCGTCTCAATGATCCCAATATCCGCGTGGGTGATCCCCTGCAATGCAGTATTGGAGATAAGTATGCGGAAACTAAAATTGCCACGGAAAAATGCATCCAAACGTCAGTACTGGACTGGTGTATTTTCCGACTAACGGCGATCATGGGATTGCAGAACCATAAAATGTCAAAACTTATGTTTCACATGCCCTTAAATACATCCATTGAGATCGCCACTCCGGAAGATGCGGCACGGGCTTTTTATCATATGATCAATAAAACATCGCTTTTATCCGGAAAAATCTTTAATTTAAGCGGAGGTTCTGTTTGTAGAATAACTTACAACGACTTTTTAACACGTTCTTTTACATTGTTCGGACTCGGAAAACCCAATTTTCCCCGCCATGCCTTTGCTGGAAAGAATTTTCACTGCGGATACTATGTGGATGGCAATGAATTGGAAAATATTCTGCATTTCCGGAAGGATACGATCGAAAGTTATTTCACGAAAGTAAAGAAATCTATTTCCTGGATCCAACGCGATTGTACCTACTTAGTGAGTGGAATAATAAAACATCGGTTACTGTCGCAGTCCGAACCCCTGAATGCCATCAAAATGCGGAACAGCATGATGATCCGGCGTTTTTTTGGAGCACAGTTTTTGAGAAGATTGCTTCCTCTGTAAAATAAATCATAGGGAGATTTGTGATGTTTTATTTCCTGTCCATGATTGCTCTCTTCCTCCATGCAGATAAACTTGTTGCACAACATACGATCTGTCATGAATCGTCCCTTCGTCTGCATACACTCGAATATAAAAATTCATCCGGTGAAATAGCCGTAACTACTTTTTATTATAATGAAAACGGCCTGATGGACAAGGCAACGTGGGAATGCACCGACGGTTCCTGCCGCTCAAATAATTTCTATCGCTATAATGACAAGAAGCAACTCATTTCCGCTTACCGGGAATTTACCAACGGTCTTACATCCTATGAAATCTTCTTATACAATGATGCCGGCAACAAAATACATGAAACCTTTTTGCGTTCCGACGGAGTTACCGGAACAGCCGACTACTATTATAATATACATAATTAATGTATTCGCGTAAACTGCAACCGCTACAAAGGCTGGATTACCGGCGATATCATTTACCGGCGCAAGAAAAAAAATACCTGCATACAATCTGCGGATATTATCAACAAAGATCAAACCATCGGATCCATTGTTTTTGAATACGACAAAGAAAATAACCTAATAAAAGATGTATGGACCTTCGAAAATGGCTTTACCCAGACCTTTTTATACCATTACGAAAACATTGATAATTAATTAGCTGTCAAAAACCCTTCATTTTTCAATAATCTGGAATTTTTATTCTTTTTTCCATGGGGTTGAAACCCCGATTCATTTCATGCTTCTCATCCCCGCCCCGACCCCGAAGCCTCGGGGCGGGGCGGGGCTATTCATTGGATTGTCACGGTTGAATTTCTTCGACCTCCCCACCCTCTCCAAAGGAGGGGCTCTTTAAAGCCTCCCCGTCAGCTGACGGGAGGTTTGGAGGGGTTTCTTCTTCCACAATTCCCCAATCTCTTTCTCCATTGTCAATTGTCTATTGTCCATTCTCCATTGCCGTTACCCTACTCCAATTAATTCGGGGTCAGGATGACTGCGAGAGGTTTTATTATGATTCGCCTATACAGTTCTTATTTCTTCGACCATCCGGGAATTATTCTGCCCCGATTCTTCGGGGCAGAATAAACTACCCGGAAGGTCATTTCTTCTCTTCTCCCTCTTCATTCTCCATTGTTCATTCTCTTTTCCCTCTTCTTTTCATTCTCCATTGTCCATTGTCAATTGTCCATTATCAATTGTCCATTGTCTTCCTCTCTTCTTAATTTGATTTTTATTGAATTTATATGTATACTTTGTGTTGTTGAAAAAAGGATTATTATGATAAAACATATCCGTTTCTTTTTGATGCTCCTCTTGCTGATACTGGGAATGACATCCTGTAGTTCAAAGAGCTATTTTAAAGGAGAATTTCAAGTTGTTGCCGATAATTTGAACTTTCCTGAGGGACCGGCCTGGTTCAAGGATCAATTGGTGTTTTCCAATTGTTACGGTGCATGGATCGGCCATATTTGGAATGAAACTCTGGATACGCTTCTGCATGCAGGGGACGGGCTTGTAAATACAAACGGAACCGCCTTTGACAAGGAAGGTAATTTATATATTTGCGAATACGGAAAAGGCTCAATATTAAAATTTTCTCCTGATGGAAGCTTGCAGACCTTAACGGCAAAGGATCATAATGGCAAACGCTTTAACCGGCCGAACGATATCGCGATATCACAAAGTGGGGATATTTATTTTACCGATCCGAAAAGTTATGATCCGAATATCTGTGACGGGCGCCTTCTCCGGGCAGATATCAATACCGGAGAAACGATCCAAATAATCGATGGATTGCAGTTCCCGAACGGTTTATGCTTTTCTCCTGATGGAAAATCCCTCTATATCGGAGAGTCTGTCAATAAAAATATCTTAAAAATGACCTGCGAATCTGATGATCTTGATACTTTAATTACCCTGCCGGGAGGGAATCAGGATCCTGACGGCATGGATTGTGATGTTGAAGGAAATCTCTATATCTCTTATTTCGGCGGAGGAAAGATCTATGTGGTATCTCCGGAAGGTAAACTGCTGGATAGTCTGAAAACTCCCGGCAGAAAACCCAGTAATGTGGAGTTTGGCGGACCCGATATGAAAACGCTTTTTATTACAGAGTGTGAAACCAATAAAATATATTCAATACGGACAATGCATCCAGGACATAAAAAATAATAAAGGAAAATAAAATGAAAGAACATCGAAAAGTAATTATTATTGGTACCGGTCCTTCCGGATTTACCGCTGCGATCTATGCGGCACGTGCCAATCTTGAACCTTTGATCTTCGAGGGAGCACAACCCGGAGGACAGTTGGCTACGACCACGGACATCGAAAACTTTCCGGGATTTCCCGAGGGGGTTACCGGTCCCGATCTGATGGACAAAATGCGCGAACAAGCCCTGCGTTTTGGTACTAAAAACGTATTCCGCAGCATTTCCCGTGTTGATTTATCCTCTCATCCCTTTAAAATATATGATGATGAAGACGATGAATATACCACTGATACACTTATTATTTCCACCGGCGCCAGCGCGAAATATCTTGGACTGGAATCAGAGAACAAGCTGAAAGGTTTCGGGGTCAGTGCCTGCGCGACCTGCGATGGATTTTTCTACCGCGAGAAGGATATTGTAATGGTCGGCGGCGGCGATACGGCATTGGAAGAAGCACTGTATCTGACACATTTTGGTAAAACAGTAACCGTCATTCATCGCCGGGATGAGTTCCGTGCATCAACTTTCATGTCCAATAAAGTAAAAAATCATGAAAAAATACGCATTAAATGGGATTCTGTGGTTGAGGAAGTTCTGGGGGAACCCGGGGTTACCGGAGTAATCGGTGTACGGATAAAAAATGTAAAAACCAATGAGACAGAAGTACTCCCCTGTTCCGGGTTATTTATTGCTATCGGTCATCGTCCTAATACTACAATATTTAAAGGACTTCTCGATTTAGATGAAAACGGCTATATTATAACAAAACCTAAGACAAGTCGCACGAATGTGGAAGGTGTTTTTGCCTGCGGTGATGTACAGGATCCTGCTTACCGACAGGCTATTACCGCCGCCGGTTCCGGATGTCAGGCAGCTATAGACGCGGAGCGTTGGATCTCCGAAAACGAATCCTAAACGGATTCATGGTTTTTTTATTTGATTCCGAAACCTGAAGATGTAAATTCACGCGATTTGACAAGAAACGGAGGTATTATATGTCAACAATTATTGATGTTTTTGCACGCGAGATACTGGACTCACGCGGCAATCCGACAGTAGAATGTGAAGTAACCCTTGAAAGTGGCGCGTTTGGACGTGCTGCAGTGCCTTCCGGTGCATCGACCGGTGAACATGAAGCCCTGGAATTACGTGATGGCGGCAGTCGCTACATGGGAAAAGGGGTCTTAAAGGCAGTTCAAAATATTAACGATGTCATTGCTATTCGCCTCATTGGCGAGGATGCAGTGGATCAGGCATACATTGACGCAATAATGATCGAATTGGACGGGACAGAGAACAAGGACGTTTTGGGCGCCAATGCGATTCTCGGCGTTTCTATGGCTGTTGCCCGCGCGGCAGCAGATTATCTTGAAATTCCGCTTTATCAATATCTCGGTGGTATTAACGCGCGTGTGCTTCCCGTTCCAATGATGAACATTCTTAACGGTGGTTCACATGCGGATAATAATGTAGATCTGCAGGAATTTATGATCTATCCCTGCGGCGCAAAAAGTTTTGCCGAAGCTCTGCAAATGGGTGTTGAAGTTTTCCATAGCCTGAAAAAGGTGCTGAAGGAAAAAGGAATGAATACCGCGGTTGGCGATGAAGGTGGCTTTGCACCTGATCTTAAATCCAATGAAGAAGCTATTCAGGTAATTATTGAAGCTGCAAAACAGACACCCTACGAAATCGGCAAGGATCTTTTTATTGCCATTGATGCTGCTGCAAGTGAATTTTATGATAAAGCATCCGGAAAATATAACCTGGCATCTGAAAACAAAATGATGACATCCGAAAATATGGTTGAGCTGTATGCGTCCTGGGTTGAAAAATACCCTATCATCTCTATTGAGGATGGATTGGATGAAAATGACTGGGACGGCTGGAATAAATTAACAGCCCGCCTGGGTAAAAAGATACAATTAGTTGGCGATGATCTTTTTGTAACCAATCCGAAATTGCTGCAAAAAGGAATTGACCAGAAATCCGCTAATGCTATTTTAATCAAGCTGAACCAGATCGGTTCGGTAACCGAGACCCTGGAAACTATCGAACTGGCAAAATTAAATGGATTTGCCGCGGTTATCAGTCATCGTTCTGGCGAAACATCCGATACCTTTATTGCTGACTTGGCAGTTGCAACAGGTGTTGGCCAGATCAAGACCGGATCTGCATCCCGTTCAGACCGTATTGCAAAGTACAATCAATTGCTTCGCATTGAAGAAGCCCTTGATGATGTCAAAAAGTTCAGAGGCATGTCGGCATTATCCGGTCAGAAGTAAAATGAAATTATATGGAAGAGCGGAAGATCTATCTTTCGCTCTTTATTTTTTTTTAATATGGTATATCGACAAAAAAATTCTTCTCCTATTGATGCGAATGTAAAAGCAAAGATCATTCTCATTATCATCCTTATTTGCTTCGCTTTTTTACTCCTGAATAAAAACGGCACGATCAAACTCTTCCAGGAAAAACGCGAGCATCAGGTTCTTATTGAAAGAAAAGAGGCTCTGGAACAAAAAGAACTGGAACTTCAGGAAGAGAAAGAAAAATTACAGCACGATGAAAAACACATAGAGAAAATCGCCCGGGAACAGTATAACATGATCATACCGGGAGAAAAAGTCTATAAAGTCATCGAAGAAGAATAGCAGGGACGAATAATCTCCAAAACAAATAAGCACCAATAAACAAACAAAAATCGTCATGCTGTTCCTAAGCTTCAGGGCTAACGGGTCAGGATCTTGTTTTCTTTTGTTAACCTATTGTTGTGATAAGCATCACGGAAAAAATATCGTTAATTTTGTAAATTATGATATGCTTGAGCGTAAACCACAGCGATTAGCAAATTATGATTATTCGCGTCCGGGATTTTATTTTGTTACAATAACTCTGGATAGTAAAAAATACACATTCGGTGATATTGTTGGGGGTGTGATGCGATTGAATGCAATCGGAAAAATAGTGGAGAAATATTGGTATGAAATTCCAAATCATTTTAATAATTGTAAATTAGATGCATTTATTCTGATGCCGGATCATGTGCA
>JAUXEL010000104.1 GCA_030620575.1 Fidelibacterota bacterium | reverse complement strand
CATTAACGGTCTGCCGCTGGTGGTGATGGAATTGAAAAGCTGCTCCCGCGAGCAGGCGGATACCTCCGCGGCCTACAAACAAATCCGCAATTACCTCAAAGCTATTCCCAGTCTGTTTACCTATAATGCCTTTTGTATTATTTCCGATATGATAGAATCTAAGTCCGGCACCATTAGCGCGAACGAAGATCGATTTATGCGCTGGAAGTCGGTAAACGGATCCAAAGAAGAAACCCGAAACGTGGCATTTGAGACCTTGTTTACGGGCATGTTTGATAAAAAACGGCTTCTCAATTTGCTTCAGCATTTTATCTTATTTCTGGGCGATAAAGATGAAGCACCTATAAAAATTCTTTCGGCTTATCACCAATTTTATGCCGTAAATAAAGCGGTCGGCTCCACGCTGAGCGCAGTGGCATCCAACGGGAAAGCCGGGGTGTTCTGGCACACCCAGGGCAGTGGTAAATCGCTTTCCATGGTTTTTTATACCGCACTGCTTGGAAAACCACTCAACAATCCCACCATTGTGGTGGTGACCGACCGCAACGATCTGGACAATCAGCTGTTCGGGACTTTTTCTAAAGCAGCCGCACACCTGCGGCAAATACCGGTGCAGGCAAGCAGTCGGGCAAACCTTAAAGAATTGCTTGCAGGGCGGAAAGCCGGCGGGATTATTTTTACCACCATGCAGAAATTCGAAGAAGATACCGATATGCTTTCCGATCGGCGCAACATTATTCTTATTGCCGATGAAGCGCATCGCTCGCATTACGGTTTAGATGCCCGTGTCGATCGCGAGACCGGCAAACTCAGATACGGTATGGCAAAATATGTGCGTGATGCCCTGCCGAATGCCTCGTTTATCGGTTTCACCGGCACGCCTATCGATTCTACTGACCGTTCCACACAGGAAATTTTTGGCGATTATATTGATGTTTACGATATGACGCAAGCTGTAGAAGATGAAGCCACGCGCCCCATCTTTTATGAGAGTCGTGTCATGCAGTTGAAATTGAAAAAAAATATTTTAGACAAGATCGACCAGGAATACGCAAAAATGTCCGAAGCAGCTGAACCGCATCATATTGCCCGCTCCCAAAGAGAACTCGGAAAAATGGAATCCATTCTTGGCGCACCCGAAACTATCGAAGAACTCTGCAAGGACATCATTCAACATTATGATGACCGTAAACATATTTTGGCAGGGAAAGCCATGATTGTGGCCTATTCGCGTCCGATCGGCATGAAAATTTATGAACAACTTTTAAAAATGCGTCCCGACTGGCAGGAAAAACTCGGCATTGTCATGACCCGCGACAATCAGGATCCCGAAACATGGTTTAATATTATTCCCGACAAACGCGAACGCGATGCTCTGGCAATTCGCTTTAAAAAACCGGACGATCCGCTAAAAATCTGCATTGTGGTCGATATGTGGCTCACCGGATTTGATATTCCCTGTCTGAACACCATGTATATCTACAAACCCATGCAGGGACACACGCTTATGCAGGCTATCGCGCGCGTCAACCGTGTGTACGGCGATAAAGAAGGCGGTTTGATCGTAGATTATGTCGGCATTGCCAACGCCCTTAAACAAGCCATGAAAGATTATACGCAACGTGATCAGACCCGGATTGGAAATAATGATATTGGAGAAAGTGCGTTACCGAAGTTTAAGGAAAAACTGGAAATTTGTGCGGATTTGATGCATGGACTGGATTTCTCGGCATTTTATGGAAACAGTGATTTAGCCCGGGCACGCTGTATTGCAAATGGCATTGATTTCATTTTAAGCGATGAAGATAAAAAGAATATTTACCTCAGAGAAGCGACGGCTTTAAAACAGGCAGAGACACTTTGCCGGTCATTATTAAATGAAAAAGACCGCATAACATCGGCATTTTTCGATGCTGTGCGTGCCGGCGTTTCAAAAGTCACCGGAACCGGCAAGCTCTCTGTACGCGAAATCAACGAACGCATTAACGAATTGCTCAAAGCCAGTATCAAAAGCGATGGCGTGATCAATGTTTTTGAAGACCGCGCTGAATTTTCGATTTTTGATCCCGATTATTTGGAAAAAATCCGAAAGATGGAGCAGAAGAATCTTGCCGTAGAAATGCTGCAAAAATTGCTGGCGGATGAAATTCGGGTCTATAAACGCACCAATTTGGTAAAATCGCAGCTTTTTTCCGAAAAAATGGAAGAACTCATGCGGCGCTACCGAAATAGTCTGATTACCAACGCCGAAGTTATTGCGGAATTGATGAAAATGGCCGACGATATGCGCAAAGCGCATGAAGAAGGTAATGATCTTGGATTAACAACCGAAGAATTGGCTTTTTATGATGCGATTACCCTGCCCGAAAACATCAAGGATTTTTATACAAATCAGCAATTGATTGACATGACACATGAATTAACAGAGATGCTGCGGAAAAACCGGACCATTGACTGGCAACTGAAGGATCAGGCGAGAGCCCGGATGCGCTCCATGATTAAGCGTTTATTGAAAAAATATAAATATCCGCCGGAAGGTCGGGAAAAAGCGCTTGAAATAGTTCTCAAACAAGCAGAGAGCATGAGTGAAAATACCAACATTTATGAATTAAACAGCAACTATTCCATGCCCCTCGCTGCGGATGGTAAACGAGAATATCTTACAAAGTAAAAATATTAATTGTCATTCCGACCGTAGTCCGTCGATTAACGGACGGAGTGGAGGAATCTCAATCATGGGAAACAGATCTCTCCACTACATCCCGATTAAATCGGGACTACGGTCGAGATGACAAATTTAAAATATGGTAATAAATTAAGACCCCGAAGCTTCGGGAAGTCGCAGGAGAGCTATGAATTATGAGTGGAAGAGGAAAAATGTTGATATATTATTTTATTCTTTTAAGAATTGTCTGAGGGTCAATATTCAGTTTGGAAAAGGCAAACCATTTTTTACCCAGGTCTTTCAACGATGCTCCAATATGGTAAATATCTTTTTCATCAATGATTATAAAGCGATCATGCGACAGATCAAATTTTACAAGGTTAATTGGAGGGTATTGTTTGTTACACATTTCAACATCTAAAACCAACTGCTTTGAAATTAATTTTGTGAGTATTGTTACCTTAACACTTTCATTACGTTTTGAAAGCAAGGCAAGGACACTTTCATCAATATAATTATCAATAATCGTTATCGACGTCTTGGCTTTGCGTATCAATTCTGTAACAAAAACATAAGCATCAAATATTTGTCCTTCAAAAAATATTCCTTGTTTCTTATTAATATCCGGATTTTCCAGGGCTTTAAGGATTTTATTTACATGATTATCCGTTTGTATCTGCTTTAACTCAAGTGTTCCCAAACGGTGGAATATTTCGGAATTTTTGAGCATAAATTTACGCATACTAATAAATGCTTTCATAATTTGGATACTTGCTTTGATCGCGGTCTCACTTTTTAATACTGCGCTAAGCATGGCCACTCCCTGTTCTGTGAAAACATAAGGCAAAGCAGAAGAATGTTTTAGGTTTTTTAACCGGTCGCAAATTGCGACCAGTTCATTTTTTTCATCAACATTCAATTGGAAACAGAATTCAACAGGGAAACGGGGTTTATTCCTTTTTACTTGTTCGTTTAGCCTTTTGGTCTCAATATCAAAATATTTTGCAATATCATGATCAAGCATGATCTGTTTACTCCGCACGTTGAATATCATATTCTGAATATCAATATTCCCGGTGATCTTTGGGAAAGAGTTATTGTGCTTATCGGTCATAAAAAATCCAATATTTCATTTTAGCAGAAATATAGGGAATTTTATATTATGATTTCGTGGTAGTATAGATATCTGTGAGGAATATCACAAATACGATTCAAAAATGTTAGCCTTGGATTGAAATTCAGCCTGTATAGCCGAAGCTACTTTTATCTACGCGTAAAGCTACGGTGAACAGGTCGGCATAGTGGGCCTACGGCCGGCAAGCATTCTATAAGTCAAATACTTGCTTTAAAATAAAAAAAGGAACGCCCAGCCCGAGACTTTGGAGTGGTTAAAAAACGAATATTCTCGACCAGCCAGCATGTCAATCCGTAAACGGCTTGACCCAAGCTGGCAGGTCTTTTTGCCTTGCTTGATTTTCGACCATTCGGCATTCCTCTCCCCCGAAGCCTCGGGAAATCGCAGGAGAGCTATAAATTATGAGTGGAGGAGGGAAAATGTTACTTTTAAGAACTGCAGACAGCATTGAGACTCCCTGTTCTGTGAAAACATAGGGTAAATATTTTCTGTGAATCCCCCGCTTATCCTCTTTTTTTAAGGTCGCAATTTGCGATCTTAAAACTAATTTTTCATTTTCATCTTTAGTCAATTGAAACATAAAATTACCGGGAAAACGTTCTGAATTTCTTTTTACCTGTTCATTTAGCCTTTTTAATTCAACACTATATATGTCTGCCAAATCTTTATCCAACATTACCTGCTGACCTCGAATGAAAAATATCATATTATGAATATCAATTTTTTCATCAACTTCTGTTAAGTAACTATTTCTACTTGCTTTTTCTGTCATATTCTTTCACTTTTTTGTCTTTACATCGCTAAAGATAGTCTCTTTAGCCCGACGCTCCGCAAAGAGCGTTTCGTTTTGTGTGAAGTTTTCCATGAAATAAATGTATAAAAAATAAGCGTAAAATCCTTTTACATCTCTTTGGGATGAAAAATCTGTGACGGGAATCACAATCGTAATGGACAATTGATCCGTCTTCGTCCGCCTTCGTAAAACTACGGCGTGACTACGCCGGACAGGCAATTGAAAGTTAAAGAAAAGAAAGAAAGAAGATAAGAGCGTAGGAAAATGGGAGCGTGAGAAAACTAAATCAATGAATAATTGACAATGAAGAGAAAAAAATAAAGTATAAAGATAAAAGTAGGGACGAGCTCTTTTCTTTTACATATAATGTTTATATCTTTTTTGTCACTCGTCACTCGTCACTCATAGTGTGTCCACAGGCGAATTACTTTCACAATTTTCCGGTCTTCATATATTTGATAAATGATGCGATGTTGGATATTGATCCGGCGGGAATATGCGCCGCTTAAATCGCCGACTAATTTTTCATACTGTGGTGGGTTTTTAAAGGGATTTTTTTGAAGGATCCTGATCAGTTTTTCTATTTTGGGTTTTAGACCCGCAGCATTGGCTTTTCTGGCATCTTTTTGAGCTTGCTTAGTATAAACAATGGTATACATGCGTTTACCATTCGATACCGGTGGAGCAGGTATCCGGATCTTCGTCCATACCTTCGATAATCGATTCGCGCATGCCGGGAATAGATGTCAGGAATAGTGTTTCCTCTATTGCGCGCCAATCGTCTTCAGAGACTAAAACAGCGGCATGGTTTTTTCCGGTAATATACAGGGGTTCGTGCGACTCCTGCACCTGGTCGATAATTTTATAGAGGTCTTTTCTTGCGTTTGTCACATTGATCGTTGCCATATTTACTCCCGTACGTTTTTGCGTACGTGTAAATATAGTTAATACTGACTTGTTTTACAAATTATATTATGGCGCGAGCTTTTTTTGTGACGGGAATCACAGTTATAATGGACAATTGACAATTGAGAATGGACAATTAAAGAAAAAAGAAAAGAAAGAGAGAAGATAAGAACGTAGGAAAATGGGAGCGTGAGAAAGTGCGAAAAAACAAAATCTTCTCTCGTTCCTCTTTCGTCCGCCTTCCCCGACCCCGAAGTTTCGGGGTTCCCTACACTGCCTACTCCGTCTTCGTCCGCCTTCGTAAAACTACGGCGTGACTACGCCGGACAAGTGCCTTCTGCCTACTGTCTTCTGACTACTAGCTTCTGACTACTGTCTTCTGTCTACTGACTTTTGCCTACTGACTTCTGCCTACTGACTTCTGTCTACTGGCTACCGGCT
>JAUXEL010000087.1 GCA_030620575.1 Fidelibacterota bacterium | reverse complement strand
GGAATTAACCGATATATTAATTGTAAATTTACCATTTATTATAATCATTTCGGTGAAAGAAATAAATATTAAGAATTCAGGAAATCCTGAAATCGATGCCCAAAGATGGTTTAAAAGAGGTATAGAGAAATCATATAAGCAAATATATGGTGCTGAACGGATAATAATAAATAATGACACAAACATACTTACAAATGATGGTGATAATATTATTAGCATTCCGGACTCAGATGAATTACAAATATTTCGAATTGGAGTGTCGGTAGGTCGTAAAGAATCATTTGCTCTACCTTTTGGTAAATTCGAAACAGGATTCATACATTTTTTTGATCAGGAGAGCTTTCCAAGTATACTTCATGAATTAGATACTATCAGTGATTTTATTGAATACTTAAAAGCAAAGGAAAAATACTTTAATCAAGGAAAAACAGCCTCGTTTAAAAGTGAGGAAGACCTATTAGCTGTATATTTAAAAGAAAATCGTTCTTTTCCAGCAAATTTTGATAGCGTTATTTTAGATAATGATTTATGGAAAGAGTTTATAAAAAACCCTGAGTACCACGCACGGAAAAGTCAAGAGAAAGATAGTTATGTTTGGGATCGCATTATTGAAGAGTTTTTTGATGGATATACAAAAAAAGAATTACTTTGTAATGAATTAAATGAAATTGAGCAATCCTTAAGAATTATGTCAAAAGAAAATCGATTTAACAGAATGATCTTATCTAAAAGTTTTTTAGAAGTTATCGGTGCTTATGGTGAATTAAAAATTAGGGCTAGATTGTCTCAATCTCCTTCGAATATTGTATATGTGTTTTTTGTTGCTCCTCATGATAAATTAGATAGAGAATATCGTTTAATGCAATTAAACCTGTTCTGTTGGGCTGCTCGAAATACAATTGATTATCCAGAAGTAGTAGGTATTGCATCAAGTAAATATATTAAGGGAAATGGGCACTCGTATGATTTGTGTTATATTTATAAACCTGAATTAAATAATGATGAAAGAAACAAAATAAATGTAATGCAGAAAAAACTAGGTATTTTTAATAATTCTAAAAAGCATTATCAAACATATGATGAATATCCCAAATAGGGTTTGATGGTAATTTCTGTAGTTAAACTGTAGTCAATAAACAAAAAATGAATGCATTTCTGCATTCACTCATAATTCATAACTTCTTCAACAATTCGACTTCATTTCGATCATCGGCTATCTTTGACCTCGATAAGGCGAATTATTTCATTCCGTGGACTCTCACGGAGATCTCCCTTCGGGACCCCTACGGGGCTGAATCCGCCCCCGAAACTTCGGGGTCGTTTCAGGATGACCCGTGAGTCTCAACCCTCGACTTTTCAACTCTTCGACTTTCAATAATAAAAAATTAGTCCCAAATGCAAAAATGGATGTAGCAATTACATCCATATATTTTTCAACTCTTCAACTTCTTATCACGGCGTAGCCCGATCCGCCAACTGGCGGAGAGGAGCGAAGACGGATCAACTCTCAACCCTCAACTTCTTCAAGTACCCCGAACAGGAATCGAACCTGTAGCCTACGCTTTAGAAGAGCGTTGCTCTATCCAATTGAGCTATCGGGGCATACGGATTAGAAGCCACTTCCGCCTTCTATATTCCGAATTCCATCTTCTGGCTTCCAGATTCCGGCTTCCGGCTTCTTATTCTTGTCGGGGCGAGAAGATTTGAACTTCCGACTTCCTGCTCCCAAAGCAGGCGCGCTAACCGGGCTGCGCCACGCCCCGAATAAAAACACAGTAATATAACTGCGAATTTGATGTCAAGTGGAATCGGGGCACGAGGCCCCGGATGGGTGAATGATGGGACTTGAACCCACGGCCACTTGGGCCACAACCAAGCGCTCTACCAACTGAGCTACATCCACCATATAAAGCCCGTTAATATAACGAAAAGCAAAATCAATCTGCAACAGTTTTTTTATCGGGAATACGTTCAGAATTAGGGAGTAAAAGTCTTTTCAAGCAGCATATCCGGAGTAACGGGAACAACACCGCTTTGTTCACATACTTTCGCGGCTGCCCGGTTCGCAAACTCCGCGCAGGTTTTCAAGGGAAGATCCGTACTATAGAGTGCGGCAAGAACAGCAATAACGGTATCGCCGGCACCGGTAATATCCGCAATTTCCAGGGGATGAGCCGGGATATGAATACATTGTTCCTTGTTTCGCAGTATCATGCCGTCAGATCCCAGGGTCAACAAGATATTTTCGCATTGCATTTTTGTAAGCAGGTCCTCTGAGGCTTTTTCAGCTTCTTCCGTTGTCGAAATAGTATATCCCAGGATCGTTTCCGCTTCCTTGCGGTTCGGTTTCATCAAAAAAGCACCGGCATACAAGTCAATATTTTCAATTTTTGGATCCACAAAAACCGGGATATTATTTTCTTTTGCCAGACGAATAGATTCTTTTATCAGGGTGGGGGTGAGAACGCCTTTATTATAATCCTGTAGGACGCAGATGTCACTGTGACTGAGAATATTTTCAATCTGCTGCAGGAGTTTTTTTTCAATTACCCCGGAAACCGGGTGGCGATGTTCGCGGTCGCTGCGCAATAACTGTTCGTCCCCGTTGATCAACCGGGTCTTGCAGGTTGTTACACGCTGGCGGTCACGAATAAGGCCATTTCTTTTGATCTTGTGCTTCTCTGTCAGATATTCCAGTCGAAATGCCTCGTAATCATCCCCGATAACAGCAATAATATCGCAGCTTGCACCAAGAGAAAGAATATTATTACACACATTCAGAGCACCGCCAAGACAATCATGGTCCTCTTCAATATCCAGAATGGGTACCGGTGCTTCCTGGGAGACCCGTTGAACATGTCCTATACGGAATATATCCAGTATTACATCGCCAATAACACAAATGTGTTTGGCAGAAAGCATGCTGAGGTGTTTTTCTATCATGTGATGAATTTAAAACAATAGATGTGGAAAAAAAAGTGAAAATAAGGCATAAAATCGTTTTAAAAATTCTGTAAGATTTGTTACATTCCGTTTTTAAAATAGTAAAAAAGAGACCGTATGATTTTTAGCAGAACGATTAATCGTTATAATACCGATTGCTTGAAATTTGATGCTCTGGAAGAGGTTTTCGGGACAAAAGATGTAATTCCTTTGTGGATTGCCGATATGGATATCCCGGCACCCCGGCCTGTTCGTCGTGCCCTGCGTCGCCGAGTACATCATCCGATCTATGGATACTCAATTCACCCTGAATGTTTTTTTGAATCTATTGAATGCTGGTTGAAAGATCAATTCGATTGGGAAATTAAACGCGAATGGATCACCTGTACACCCGGGATCATTACCGCCTTCAATGTTGCCGTTATGACCTTAACTGAAGCGGGGGATGAGGTTATTGTTCAACCGCCGGTCTATCCGCCTTTTTTCGAGGCTGTAACGGCCCATAATCGCAAACTTGTTACCAATCCCCTAAAGTATGAAGATGGGCGCTATTCCATTAATTATGAGGATTTGAAAAAAAAGATAACACCCAAAACCAAAATGCTGATCCTCTGCAATCCACATAATCCCGTTGGACGCGTATTTACGCGCGAAGAACTAACTGAACTTGGCGATATCTGCCTGAAGAATAATATGACGATCGTTTCTGATGAAATTCACGCGGATATTGTTTATAAACCACATCAGCATATTCCCATTGCCACCATCAGTCCGGAATTGTCCGCGATCACTATTTCCTGTCTGGCACCCAGCAAGACTTTCAATATTGCCGGATTCGCGACTTCGGAGATCATTATTGAGAATGAGGAAATTCGTGAAAAATTTCGCTATATTACCCAATCTCTGCATTTATTCCATGGCAATATACTGGGTAATACGGCACTTATCGCTGCCTATAAATTCGGGAAACCCTGGCTGAACCGGACCCTGAAACTCTTAAAAAGTAATATTGATTATGTGATCAATTATTGTAATGAGCATATCCCATCTATCCATATTGTTGAACCTGAAAGCACCTTTTTGCTTTGGCTGGATTTCAGGGAATGGGGGATGACGCAGGATGAACTTACAAGCTTCTTAGTGAAAAAAGCTAAATTGGGACTTAGTGATGGTATTCTCTTCGGCGAGGGCGGAGAAGGATTCATGCGCATGAATATTGGCACAAGCCGTAAAGTATTGAAAAAAGCCTTGAAGCAATTGAAAGAGGCTATTGATGCCAGAGATTTGAATAAATAAACATTAACAAATTAATAATTATTTTATAGGGAACGGTCGGATCCGTTCCTTTTTTATATCAATAAAATAATCCCTTCTTTTCTTTGCTTGACCAAAGAAAAGAAGCAAAAGAAAATCAAGCGCTGCCCGACTTTGGCTAAAAATCCTCTTTATTCGGTAAAATACAAAAAGGCATCGCTTCGCTCAACCCTTGTATTTTTTAACCCTCACTCATCGGATTTTCTTTACGCGTCGTCGCGATGCGCCCCAGAATATTTTGTTAGTAATTAAATATTGTAAATTGAATTGTCCTTTGTCCTCTTTCAATTATCGATTGATAAACCATCATCCATTATTTATAACAATATTCGACATTCGAATTCCAAAATTTACTTCGTATGTTCTGTTGTTCGAATGCTCATGATTCGATATTCCATGACTCTGAACTCTTTTCTCTTTACTCCGAACTCCATACTCCTTACATTTCACCATGAAAAATATCCCTGAACTTCTCGCTCCGGCGGGTAATCTGAACGCAGCTATTACGGCCTTTGAACACGGTGCCGATGCCGTATATGCGGGACTTGATAAATTTAATGCCCGTGAACGGACAGAAAATTTCAGTTACGAAGATTATGGCAAACTCATGGCTTATGCCGGGAAACACGGAAAAAAAGTCTACCTGACTTTTAATACATTGATAAAAGAAAATGAATTGCGTGAAGTACTGGGAATGCTATACCGCATTACCCGACTTTCCCCGGATGCTGTTATTACCCAGGATATTGGGGTTATTTCCATGCTAAAACAGTATTTCCCGCATATTCCGGTGCATGCTTCCACGCAGATGGGTATCCATAACAGCGCCGGCGTGGCTATGGCGGAAAAACTCGGTATTGAACGGGTCATTCTGGAACGCCAGATCAGCATGGAAGAACTTTCCCTTATAAAAGCAAATAGTCAAATTGAACTGGAGGTTTTCATTCACGGCGCACTGTGCTGCAGCCTTTCCGGTGCCTGTCTTTTTTCTTCCTGGATGGGTGGCCATAGCGGAAACCGCGGAAAATGCAAACAACCCTGTCGCCGCCGCTATTTTTCACCGGACGGTAACGGCTTTTTCTTTTCAACCAACGACTTATATACTCTCGAAGATATCCCGATTCTCAAACGCGCGGGTATTGCTTCCCTGAAAATTGAAGGCCGCCTGCGCAAATCCGATTATGTCGCTGCAACGGTACAAGCCTACCGCATGATATTGGATGCGAAAGAAGAAGATATCAATAAATTGTTACCGGAAGCACGGGCAATACTGGCGGGTTCACTGGGACGAAAATGGTCAGCGGGTTTTTACGATAAAGAACAGTACGATTCAGTTATTGAATCCCAACATCTCGGGGTCTCCGGCAAGCAGTGCGGACGGGTTTTACAGATCGGTCGTGGGGGTTTTATGATGCAAACTTCCCAGCCGGTGAAACTAAAGGATAAAATTCGGATACAGCCAAAAAGTGGACTCGAAGGACCGGCGCTAACGGTAACAAAGATCAGCAAAAACGATAAAAATGTGACCCGTTTAAGTGCTTATGATACCGGATTTATTCATTGTGATAAGCAGGTAGCGGAAGACGGGTTGGTATACAAAATTGGAATATCGGTAAAGGAATTCGGACGACTCATAGAGCAGTTGCCGGCACTGCAGGACACTATATCCTTGCAAGTAGATGTGCAGACAGACCGCCTTCAAGTAAAGATTTTGCACCATCCGCATATGCCGGTATGGAAAACAAAAACCCATTTCCCGGCGGCAGAGAACCGGGCAGTTCCGGCCGAATTATTTATCAAAGAATTTAAAAAGGCCGGTTCAGAAACCTTGGGTATTAAGGATATTGCAGTGAATCTGAACGGCGATTATTTTGCCGTACAGCGCGATATCCGGAAATACCGGCAAACTTTCGAAACATGGCTGCATGAAAATTATATTCCCGTAGCCGAACCGGTTTTTAGTGAAATAACGCCCAACACGGCAGAGACAAAACCAATTCATACCGTAGCTGTAAAAAACAGGGAAAAACTGCCGGAAGGTATTCATTACGACCGTCTGACGCTTCATGAAAACCTTCGACGGGGTGATGAATTGATCCTGCCGGTATTTTGTCCGGAGGATATGCTGCCGGATCTGCGAAAACGCGTGGAACAACATATTTTCGACGGACTTCGCTATGCGCGCATAACATCTTTATACCAGTTTGATCTATTTGCTGAGCACCCGGAAGTAATATTGCACACGGGATTCCCGCTGCCGGTAACTAACCATCTGGCGGGTGAAATGCTCTGTGAATTGGGAGCTGATACAATACAATTGTGGGTTGAACTGGAAAAGCCGATGCTACTGTCGCTAACAGAGCGTATGCCCGGAAAGGTGGAGATCTACCGCTATGGTCGCTTTCCGATTTTGCAGACCCGCGCAAAGTTGTCGGTGAAAGGATCCATTACCGATGCACGGGGTGCCGGATTTACCGTTGAAAGCGGGGAACCGCTGACTTGCCTGTATCCCGAAGCTGTTTTTTCCATTCCATTGGATGATTTTCCGCCGGTATCCACTTTTACGGATTTGACGCATGCTAAACCCGGTGAAAAAACAGTATCAATATTTAATTTCGATCGCGAAATGGCGTAGAACAAGATTAAAGATTAAAGATTAAAGAGACAAACTTGTCCTCCATAGTCTTGGCGTAGGAGGAAGAATCAAGTAAGCAGGAATCAGTGAGGATAAGAAACAATTTCCGTTAAAGTTTTTCTAATTGCTATTTCACAGATAAATAGGAATAATTTAAACCTCTCCTTCACCAAGGTTTTGGAGAGCAGGCCTTAAACCTTTAAACCCTTAAACTCTTAAACTCTTAAACCTTGTGCCTTCGTTTCTTTGTGACTTTGT
>JAUXEL010000170.1 GCA_030620575.1 Fidelibacterota bacterium | reverse complement strand
CCCAATATCAAATAGCTGAATAATATAGTATTATATGCCTCCGTTGTCAATGATGTTGCATAATGTTTAAAAAAAAACAGTATTTTTAAAATAAATATAAGTGATAAAAAAATGGCTGCGCAATATATAGCCCTTATTTACAAAAAAATAATAAGTTGAAAGAAAACAAAAAAATGAGTATACTTAAAAATTATTTTTAAACCCAAAAAGAGGAAATAATATGAAACGCATTTTAACAATTATCATTAGCATGGTGGTATTGGTGAATGTTATGCTGGCCAATGAGGCCGGGCAGGACACGAAACGCATACCTACCCGTGAAGAGATCGCGGAACAGTACCAATGGAATTTAGAAGATATTTATCTGACCACGGAAGCGTGGGAGAAGGATTTCAAATATGTTAAAGAACATATCGCTGATATACAAAAATACAAAGGTAAACTGGGAAAATCTGCCAAAAACCTGCAGGAATGCCTTACCGGATCTGAAAAAGTAGAACGTATTATTGATCAACTTTATGTTTATGCTCATCTTTTAAAAGATCAGGACACAAAAAATACCACAAACCAGGCATTGGCAAACCGTATTGCCAGTTTAAATCAACAATTTTATCAAGAACGTGCGTTTCTCTGGCCTGAAATTCAGGAAATTCCGGAGAACAAATTAAATAAGTTTGTGAAATCATCCCCCGAGCTTCAGGAATATCGCCATGCCTTTGATGATATGGTTCGTCAGAAAAAACATATTCTTTCCGAGCGCGAAGAAGAGCTGCTGGCTATGGCCGGAAATATGGCACGGGAATTTAGCAGTATTCGTGAAGCATTAACTCAAGCGGATATTATTTTTCCCAAAATCAAAGATGAAGATGGAGATATGATAGAATTATCATACGGACGCTATTATTTTCTACTGCAATCCAAAGACCCGGAAGTACGGCGTGCTGCATTTGAAGGCATATACGGGACCTTTGACAAGTTTAAAAACACCTCTGCCGCCGCGTACCGGGGATCTATAAAAAAAGATATCTTTTATGCAACGGCAAGAGGGTATGACAGCTGTATAGAAATGGCTTTGGACGGTGATAATGTTCCGGTCGAGGTATATGACAATTTAATCGCTACTGTACACGAATATATGGACCCATTACACCGTTATATGAATCTACGCAAGAAATTAATGGGTTTTGATGAACTGCATCTTTATGATACCAGCGTTCCGATCATTCCTGAATCCGAAGTAATATATACCTATGAAGAAGCGGTGGAATTGATCATTGATGCTCTTGAAATTATGGGACCGCAATTTCAGGCAAATGCAGAAAAAGCCTTGAATTCCCGCTGGATCGATGTTTATGAAACACGAAATAAACGCTCCGGTGCATATTCCTGGGGTGCCTATGATACACATCCCTATATGCTGATGAATTTCAACGGAACCCGAAATAATGTATTTACTTTGATCCATGAATTGGGACATAGTCTGCATTCGTATTATACAAATCAAACACAGCCTTATCCGACAGCGAACTACTCACTTTTTGTTGCTGAAGTTGCTTCCACATTCCTTGAAAACATTTTAATGAATCACATGTTGACTACTATTGAAGATGACAATGAAAAACTCTCACTGCTGGATCAGTGGGCAGATAATATTCAAGGGACCCTGTATACCCAGGTTATGTTTGCAGAATTTGAACGTGAAGCTCACAGTCTGGCCGAACAAGGTGTTCCTCTAACTGTTGAGACATTAAATACGACCTATTTTGATATCCTGAAATCCTACTATGAGGGTGTCTTAGTACTTGACGATGAATATGCCTTGACATGGAGTCGCATTTCGCATTTTTATCGTCAATTCTATGTGTATAAATACGCAACCAGTATTTCTGCATCAACAGCTCTCAGCAAAAAAGTTATTGATGGTGAAGAAGGCGCTTTAGATAAATACATGGAATTTCTGGGCAGTGGATCCAATGATTATCCGATTGAATTACTGAAAAAAGCCGGCGTTGATATGTCTAGTCCTGAACCGATTGCCTACACTTTGGATTTGTTCAATGATATCGTAACGCAAATGGAAGAGCTAATAGAAAAATAATGTAAATATTATTTACAAATTGAAACCTGCGGGTATGATGTTTTTCATGTCTGCAGGTTTTTTTAAATCCTTGAATTTTAAAAAAAAAGAAATAAAAAATAACGCGATTCCTCTTGGATATCATTTGAATTATATCCCTGGGTTTTGTATTATTTAGAAATTATTAAATATAAGAGGATAAAGAATATGCTTATTAAATCGTTATCAGCAGTATCAAAAACCAAGGTTGATATGGAAGGTGTTAAAAACGTTTTCCGTCAGGTTCCTATCGGGAAAGCGGATAATACTCCCAATATTTCATTTCGCGTTTTTACAGTGAAACCGGGCGGTTATACACCCTATCATTCGCATGAATCGGAACATGTCAATTATGTTATTTCCGGCACCGCTGCGATTAAAGACGAAAAAGGAGACCTGCATCCACTTAAGGTCGGTGATTTTTCTTTAATTCAGCCTTGGGAAAAACATCAATACCGCAATATATCCGACACGGATGATCTTGTTTTAATTTGTGCCGTAATGAAAGAATACGAATAGGAGTTAGCATGAAACGCATAGGAATAATGTGCATATTAACGATCATGATCTTTTCTGCCTGTACGGCTCCCTCGTTGGCAATAAAAAAAACCGGTATCAATTCATTTAATACCATGATGAAAAAAATTGACGCGCTTGTACATGATGGGGCTTTTGCGCATGCCCATTGGGGTGTTATGATCAAATCACTGGATACTGATGAAATATGGTACGCTTATAATGAAAATCGTCTGTTTATGCCGGCCTCTAATAATAAAATTCCCTCAGCTGCCAATGCATTGCTGGTATTGGGTCCGGATTTCCGCTTTGAAACCCATGTTCTGACTAAGGGAAATATTCGAGAGGGTGTTTTACACGGAGATCTGATAGTCTGGAGTAACGGTGATCCGACCATGTATGAACGGTATCTTGAGGATTCGCGTGCTGTTTTTTATGCTTGGGCGGATACCTTAAAAGCACAGGGGATTTATCGCATAGAAGGCAATATCATTGGGGATGATGATGCATTTGATGAT
>JAUXEL010000106.1 GCA_030620575.1 Fidelibacterota bacterium | reverse complement strand
CCACGACTGAATAGCCACGGCTTTTTGAGTTGCCACGGCTTTTAAGCCGTGGATCATTTAATTCAACAAATATTGGGGTTTTAACCCCGGTATAAAAGACGAAATGAAAATCAAATTAACTGATCATTTTTTGTCAAAATAATCTCACAATTTTCAAAAGCCTCTATTTTGCGTCCCTTTAATGGTGTACCTTGATTTGTCATGTGCGTTCTTTCCGGTATTTTTTAAGTTCAACTATACCTCTCTCTTTATCCAAGATAATTTAAGCGATCAAAATAAACCGTTACAATAAAAAAAGCTCTGTCAGTAAACAGAGCTTTGATGCCTTGCTCCGGAGATAGGATTCGAACCTACAACCTAGTGGTTAACAGCCACCCGCTCTACCGTTGAGCCACTCCGGAATCCAAAAGCCAGCTAATATAAACAGAAATTAAACCGTTGGCAATAAAAAAAGCCGGAAGTAATAAAGGTATATTATTTCCCTGTTTTTATAAATGTGACCACTGTCACGAGGCGAAAATTATTCTTGTTTGAAGCCGCTATCTGTCCTACATTTTTACAAAATATAAGCTAAAAAGGGGAGACGATGGGACGGCAATTACGATATTTGTCCATCTGTGACATTCATGTCCCACAGCTGATGTGCCATGTTTTTATTCCACCCTAAAATAAAAATATACTTATTTGTACTTTATAAATTGTTAACAATAAAGAGGGGTAGACCAATGAAGAAAATTTCAATTATCATTCTGTTTATTTTACTTATAGGATTATTGATATCTTGCGGAGAATCAAGCGGAGTAGAGGTCAGCAAACTGGATCAATTACGTGATGAGTATGCTGTGATCGGTCAGGCACATAATCATGCGCTTCATTTAATATATCAGGAATTTGTAATACAAAAGGCGGCTCAACAACTTCCGTCAACATTAAGCGGTTGCCGGGCATTGGCGGCGGACTATATTAACGGAGCAAATATACCTTTGCTAACGGCACCGCTTTCACTCGGTAATGATATCTATAGCGAGCAAATTATCATGGATATTTTAGAACAATCCCGTTTGTTTTCTAAGTCTACGGTAAATGCTGATATTGTTGAAGCCCTTGGCGACAGCCTTGATATTATTCAAAAGCATCAAGCCATTTTTGATTCGATGAGCGTAATTTTAGACAGTTACATCAGCGTTGAGAAAAAGGCAGAGAAACTTGAGCAACTGTATCTCTATGTCGATACTTCCATCGAAAATGAGGAAGAAAAAACATCCGTTATGTACGGACTGAGTACCATTATTCATTCTATTGCTTACTGGGATGAACATATGCAGGAATGGGAGGAAGTCCTCTCCGGCGGTATGGGAAAACACACATTAGGTATTATAGGTGTTGTTGGAATTATTGATGGTGCCGGTGCCGTGATAGGTACCCTGGAAGGATTTCGCGATACCGATCCCGGAGAAGATGGACGCGGATGGACAATAGCGGGACGGGCCGTCGGTGAAGCAGTCAAAACATCAACCTATGCCGTATTGGCAATCGTTATGCTCTAAGGAGAAAAATGAAAAAGATTATTTCTGTTATTTTACTGATAGCAATGGTTTTTATGCTGGAGTTCAATCTGTTGGACTCCATACTTCCAAGGCTGTATCCCTGGGTGGAATCAATCCTGGCCTTTGTTGCTCTGGCAGCTGTTGTGTTTTGGAATAAAACGTCAGATACAGCGGAATAATAAAAACAAAATATAAATAACAAGGTACCGCTGAAAATCAGCGGTACCTGTATGTCGTTTATTTAATATTTGTCGCCGTTTTTTATCCGAAAATAGCGTGGCAGACAACAACGGAAGCGATCATACCGGCGAGGTCTGCAGTCAGGGCTGCGGGCAGTGCATGACGAGTCTGTCTTACATTGATCGAGCCAAAATATACGGCCAAAATGTAAAATGTTGTTTCCGTAGATCCCATCATAACGGAAACCAGTCGACCGATAAATGAATCGGGTCCATGGGTTGTAATAAGTTCGGCCATAATTCCCAGCGCGCCGCTTCCGGAAAGAGGACGCATTAGCGCCATAGGGACAACTTCACCGGGCATTCCGATACTGTTGGTAATGGGAGATAGGATCCATGTAAGAATATCCATAGCTCCGGAAGAACGAAAAGCGCTAATTGCCAAAAAGATAGCAACGAGAAAAGGAATAATACGTAATGCAACCTGAAAGCCTTCTTTTGCGCCGTCTGTAAAGACTTCGTAAACCTTGACTCCCTTTGCATGTCCGTAGATTGGAATAATAACAATGATCATAGGGATGGCTATTACAGAAATAGCCATCATTACCTCAGTAAAGGAAAAGATAAAAAATGACACAAACAGCATAGCAAGAACAATCAAGAAAATAATTTTCTTTTTAAGATTTTTCATTATTATTCTCCTCATCCTGCTCTATGAAGTTTTCCACCTGATAACGAGGTAAGCGCTGCAAAAATTTGGACATAACAACAGCGACTGTAGTAGAAATTACCGTAGCAATAATTACCGGAGCAATAATATCGGTGGGATTGTCGGATCCGGCTGCGGAACGGATCCCGATAATGGTTGCCGGAATAATGGTAACACTCGATGTGCTCATAGCCATGTAAGTACATTGGGCATTTGTTGCGATATTTTTATGTTTATTTAATTTTTGCATATCCTGAAAAGCTTTTAGACCAAGCGGGGTGGAGGCGTTCCCCAGCCCAAGCATCGTAGCAGATAAAGCCATAATGATCGATCCCATAGCCGGATCTTCCGGGGGAATTTCCGGGAATAATTTTACCATAACCGGACGTAAACCGCGGGCAATCACCGTGATCAAACCCGACTTTTCAGCTATTTTCATAATTCCCAGCCAAAGAGCCATAAGTCCTACCAGTCCGATAGCAAGTTCCACAGCAAATTTTGAGTATTCAAACACACCGTTTGTCAGCTGGCTTAAGGGCTCGAACGAAGGTACGAGATAAATGCCCAAGGGCGATATGGTAATACCGAGACAACGAATTCCCGCAACACCCACAGCAATAACAATCATTGCAAGCCAAATAATATTTATCATATTAGCGTCTCCTTAAAGTCGTTATTTATATTAATTAATGTGACAATACATTAAGGCTGAATGTAACGATAAATGGGGTAGAAGACAAGGAGATAGAAGACAGTAGACAGTAGTCAGAAGACAGTAGTCAGAAGCCGGAAATCAGAAGCTGGAAGCCGGAAGCCGGAAGCCAGAGGTCAGAAGCCGGAAGTCGGAAGTCGGAAGCTGGAAGTCGGAAGCTGGAAGTCGGAAGTCAGAACTGTATTTTCTATCGTTTTATGCCGAATTTTTCTACCCAGCGTTGTTTAAGCAATAAATTCGGGTTTCGGGTATTTAATCCAAGTTCTTCATATGCGACCGAGTGCAGTAATTGCCGCCATTCAAAATAATTCGGATATTTGTAAGATCGGTCAGGGTGAACTGCATTGGTCAGTAAAATGACATATACGTTGTTTTCCGGGTCAATCCACATCGAGGTGCCGGTATAACCGGTATGACCAAAACTGTGGGGATGAATATATATCCCGCCTGAACTTTCACCATCCGGACTGTCCCATCCGAGGCAGCGCGAGCTCTTAGATGAGATCGCGCCTGTAAAGAGATCAATGGTTTCCGCTTGAAAAATACGGATATCATCCAGTTCACCGCCATGCAGCATCATTCGACAGAAGCGACTTAAATCCGTGGCAATTGAAAAAAGCCCTGCATGTCCTGCAACACCTCCCAAACTGTAGGTGTTTTCATCGTGTACCCAGCCGTGAACCAATCCACCCTGCGAAGAGATTATCTCAGTAGGGACAATCCGTGGCAGCAGGGATTTTGGAGGATTATAGCCGGTGTCATCCATAGCAAGCGGTCGGAAAATTTCCCGCTTAAGATAATCATCCAGCGGCATTTCGGTAATTTTCTCAACTACTTTTCCCAGGATCATCAGACCAATGTCCGAATAAAGCGTCTTATCGCCGGGCTTGGTCTGCAGCTCGCTTTGGAACACACTGTCCCAGCGTGCTTCAACACTGCAGTCCATCTCATAAAATAAACGGAAAGGTTCAAAACCCGCGGTATGAGTCAAAAGGTGCTTAATAGTAATGGATTTTTTTAACGTACTTTGTATTGCTGTCGGACCGCGGAGTTCCGGAACATAATTTACTGCATGATCATCAAGATGAAGTTTCCCGTTTTCAAGCAGTTTCATGACTGCAGAGGTGGTACCGACAACTTTGGAAATAGAGGCTAAATCAAATATATCGTCTTCCTTAGTTGGCTTTTTTTGAGCATAAGTATGGTATCCAACTGCTTTCAGGAAAACAATATCGTCACCCTGACCGACCATCATGACAGCGCCCGGCCAGGCGGAATCCGCTACGGCATCCTGAAGAATACCGTCAAGCGGTTTATATCCGAGTTTCTGTTGACTACATCCCATAAAGATTAATCCGATAATAAAAATATGAAATATATTTCGTGTATATTTTTTCATGTGAACTCCCTATATTCTTCATGCTTGAAAATGCAGAAAATATTTGTAAATTTCAATGCTAAATATTAGATCCGGGAAGAAGGCAAAACATATGAAATATCTCATTAAATATCTTTTTTTATTGATCCTGCCGGGTATTTTTCTGCTATCGGGATGTACACAGAAACCCGTTTTAACATTGAATGGGCAAACCATGGGTACCTGGTACACTGTCAAGATTTGTGGAGCTGCTTCAGAGCATGATAAAGAACGCGTTCAGATGGCTATCAATACCGCACTTACCCGGGTAAATCAAAGTCTGAACCTTTATGACCCAAATAGCGAAATATCACGCTTTAATGCCTACAAAAAAACAGGAGCGTATCCGCTTTCCCCGCAGTTTATCTACGTATCTTCTATAGCTGAAAGTATCTATGCTGCATCAAATGGTGCTTTTGATCCCACGGTGACAAATTTGGTGAATCTCTGGGGATTCGGGGATACTTCCATGTTGGAAAAACCGGATGCGGAAGCCATTAATAACGCATTAACGCATGTAGGAATGGATAAAATACGTATTTTAAAAAACGGTATTTTAAAAAAAGATTCCCTGGTAACCCTCAACTATTCCGCGATCGCAAAAGGCTACGGAGTTGATGAGCTTGTTTCCGAGATCAAGATGCTGGGGTATGAAAACCTGCTTGTGGAAGTCGGGGGAGAAGTCAGCGCACAGGGGACACAATACGGGAAACCCTGGCGTATCGGCATTGCAAAACCCGATGAATACAACATACAGGATCAGCAGTCCACCGCGGTCATTACGCTGCAGGATATAGCCTGCGCCACCTCAGGTGATTACCGGCAGTTTTATGAAATAGACGGAAAACATTATTCTCATTTGATTAATCCCAAAACCGGATATCCTATCGAACATGAGGTGAGCTCGGTGACGATCATAGCGGAAAACTGTATGCTTGCGGATGCCGTGGCTACAGCAGCCATTGTGCTGGGGAAAGATGATGGCTTGGCTTTTATCGAATCCCTGAACGGAGTAGAAGCATTATTTATCTATCGAGCTGGAGAAGAATTATTGTTACAGGCATCTTCCGGATGGGAACAATATGTAAAATAATTCTTGTTGGAGATTCAACTGTTCAACCCCTTCAGGGTTGGGATGGTTTGGAGTGAACCTTATATTATTGTTGAATCCCTTCGGGATTCGGAAAAAAATATGTGCATTATGTTTATTAT
>JAUXEL010000027.1 GCA_030620575.1 Fidelibacterota bacterium | reverse complement strand
TTCAGGGTCTCAATTTATATTAGCCCATCCATTAATGCAGATACTGATCTCCCGAACCATCGGAGCTATGCCGGACAGGTCGCCCGTCAGGCCGGAGCACAAAACCACCCCTCGCGTCACCCTGAACTTGCCTGCCGGGCGTAGCACGTAGTAGCGTAGCCTGGATTCAGGGTCTCAATTTATATTAGCCCATCCATTAATGCAGATACTGATCTCCCGAAGCTTCGGGGCGGGGCGCAGAAGGGGTCGAAATGACATTATTTATGGTGTTTTGATAATTTGCGATTTGAATTTGTGTTTCACACAACGGGTATCATATTTATAATATTCAGCCGCTCTGCGGTTGTTTATGCATTTGTGCGAAATAGTGCTATTCGTTGTTTGTCCTACCCCGATTAATTCGGGGAACAAAGTGAAAGCATAAATGGATTCAACCGCTTTGCGGTTGCTTACTAACTCGTGAATATACCCCAAGAACCCCGTCAGGGGTTCAATATTGTTTTACCCCGGATGCAATCCGGGGGTAAAACTTCCTTTCCAAACAACCCCAGCGGGGTTGAACAAATTTCTCCTTACTTTTCTTTGCCTGTACAAAGAAAAGTAATCTCGTTTCGCGCACCTGCACTACGATTAAAATCGTAGCTTTTGCGCACCATGCAGGATAGGCAAAATTTTGTATTTCTGCGTGTTTCTTGAATCTTGCTTCTTGATTCTTTTCTTTTGCCTTTTGCCCCTTGTTTGTTGTATATTTCCAGGCTTATTTAGACCATAAAATTATAGGAGATGTTATAAATGGGAATTATGAACAAAATGCGCGAGAAGATGACAATCGTCCTGGTTGTACTTATTGCTGCGTTTCTTATAACTATTGTTTTTAACTGGGGCGCCGGTGGTGTTGGTACCTTTATGGGTAGCGGTGATGTTGTTGGCGTTGTAAACGGCGAAAAAATCACTACAAAGTATTTCTACGAAACATACAATATGGCTTTGGAGCAATACCGGGATGCCGGTATCAAATTGGATGCGCAGACTACTGAAGAAATTATTTCGCAAACATGGGAAACTGTGGTAAATCAGATGTTATGGCAACAGGAAATTAAAAATCTTGGGATTACCGTATCGGATGAAGAATTGTTTTACCATCTCGAAAATAATCCTCCTGAATTTTTGAGAACTCAGGAAGTATTTTTGACAGATGGTGTTTTTGATAAACAGAAATATTTGAGCGTCCTATACAATCCGCAGGGCAACGAGTGGCTTCAGATTGAAGATTATTTGCGCAATGTGTTACCGTATCAAAAATTAAATGATTTAATTATGACTTCGGTCGTTGTGGATGAAAACGAAGTTATCCAAAAGTACATCAGCCAAAATGTTAATTATTCTGTAAATTATATTTCTGCCCCAATATATATGATCCCCGATTCAATCATTACCGTATTTGACGATGATTTGGAGATCTACTATAATGAGCAAAAAGAAGATAATTACAAACAGCAGGAACGCCGCCATATACGCATTGTTTCCTGGCCAAAGATCCCTTCGGCAGAAGACAGCTCCGCGGTTATGAATGTTTTAGATGATATATCTCTCCGATGCTCAGAAGGAGAATCCTTTGATGATTTGGCAAATATCTTTTCTGAAGAGCAAAATGAAAATATGATTTCTGATCTTGGGTGGTTCTCAAAAGACATGCTTCGGCATGAGTATCGGGAACTGGTATTTAACGCAGAAACGGGTGAGATCCTTCAGCCGATTATCATTGGTGATGAATACCATCTTATTAAAATAACCGGTGAACATACTGAAAAGGGCGTTGATAAAATGCGTATTTCGCTTATTGTCCGCCGCATTGATCCGGTAAATACCTATGATTATTTTGCTACGGAAGCTGAGGCTTTTCTCCTGGATGTTGAAAGCTACGGATTTGCCAAAGCTTTTGAGAATGTAGACGCTTATCTTGATACCATAAAAGGCGGTTTCACAAAAGAATTTCCTTATTTTGGTAACTTTGGATATTTTCCGACTTTGGCAAAATGGGCATATCGCAGTAATGTGGGTGATTTGAGTCCCGTATACAATAATGAAAAGGCTTTTTTGATTGCTGAATTATATAACATTGTTGAAGCGTCTTATATGCCGTTTGAAGATGTAAGGTCGTCAGTGGAGCGCGGTGTTATTGCGGATCTGAAAGCTGAAAAAAGCATGGATTTAGTTGAGAATGCTTATAGCGCCATTATGCGTGGAGATGTTTCTCTGCAGGAAGCTGCTGATGCAAGTCCATATATTGAATACAAAACCATATCCTTTACTTTGGAAAATCTTCCTTATCCTTTCGGGGCGTCTCCGGTGTTTTCTGATGTTATCCGGAATCTTTCTGTAAATGATATTTCTTTGCCCTTTGATTCGGGACGTTACGGGTCGGTTTTTGTACAGTTAACGGGTAAAACAGATGTGGATATGGGCGGTTTTGCTGTTGAGCGGGAAAAAATTATGAATGCGCTATTAGTTGAAAAACAGCATTTAGCGCTTGAAAAATGGACGGACCATTTAAAAGAAAAGGCAATAATTAAAGATTACCGTGAAAACTTTGGATTAAATTAATTCTATTTTTTTCTAATAAATAAAAACGGGAACATCGTTCCCGTTTTTTTATGCTTTCATTTGTTTGTTTTTGCGTCAATATAGGTGGGTTACATTTTCCTTGCTGCGTTTACTAATAAAGCGCAAACTGCCCACACTAAGGCTTTCGTCCTTAATAAAATCAATTTTAATGCCATGTTTGAACTGGGTCTGGCGCAGGACCTTTTTATTTTCACGGATAAAATCAAATAACAAGGGGTGAACATGCAATTCAACACGGCGTTCGCGTGTGTGCTGGCGAAAATTGCGGACCCAGACATCAATTTTGGTTATCATGCTTTCTTTGCTGGGAATGCGACCATAGCCGTGACACATGGGACATTCGTCGCTAAGTGAAAACATAACAGACAGGCGGATGCGTTCCCGGGTCATCTCTAAAAGACCGTATCGGGATAGGTCGCTGACACTAACAGAAGCCCGGTCTTTAGTCAATTCTTCTTTAAATACGCGAACCAATTTTTTTCGGTTTTCAGAAACAAGCATGTCTATAAAATCAATTACAATTAAACCGCTAATATCGCGCAGGCGAAGCTGGCGGGCGATTTCAACTGCTGCCTCAAGGTTTATTTTAAGAATATTTTTTTCCTGTTCTTTGCTACCGATATACCTTCCGCTGTTAACGTCAATTACAAACATGGCTTCGGTGTGATCAATAATCAAATGTCCCCCGCTTTTCAGCCATACTTTGCGTCGCAATAGTTTGTCTGTTTCAGCAGTTATTCCGTAGGTGCCAAACAGAGATCCGTCTTTGTGAAAGAACACACGTTCCGAAAGCTCTGAATCAAAATCTTTGACATAGTTCTGAATGGCTCGAAATTTGCGTTTATTGTCAACAATCACAGATTCTACATCTTTTGTAAACAAATCGCGGATAACGGAAGACGACATGCTTTCGCTCTTATATACCTCTACGGGTATATCATTATTATTTTTAATTGTATTTTCAATTTGTCCCCAGGAAGAAAGCAATTGTTTGATGTCCTGTTTGATATCGCTTTCTTTTTTTCCCTCTGCCACGGTGCGGATAATTAATCCAAGTCCCTCCGGTTTAAGGGATTTGGCAATTTCTCTTAATTTTGACCGGCGACGGGGATTTTTGATCTTTTTAGATATGCCAATAATATCATGAAAGGGCGTTAAGACAACAAAGCGGCCCGGAATGGCAATGTCTGTTGTAAGGCGTGGCCCCTTATTTGCATACGCATCTTTTAATATTTGTACAAGAATGCGTTGACCTTTGTGAAGGTCTTTTGCTCCTGAAAATTGCTTTACTTTCCATCGGCCGTTTACATAAGTAGCAATTTCCTGAGCTTCAGAAAATCCCAAAAAACCGTTTTGACCGCTTCCAATATTTAAAAAAGCAGCGTGAATACCCTGCTGGACATTTTCGATGGTAGCATAATAAATATTCCCCACAGAAGAAACATCTTCCGGGGTTTCTATATAGAATTCAACGAGTTGCTTTTCTTCCATAATAGCAATGCGGGATTCCAGAGATGTTTCACTGATGTATATATTTCGTTTCATTTTGTTCCTTTAATGTGACTCGTTTTCGTTCACCGATATAATATGGTATATTTTTGCCAAACGCCAGTTTTAGAAATTCATCGGGGCGACCTGTTCGTGAATCTTCTATCTTGTAACAAACTGTTATTGAGTGTTCGTCAATGCTCCAATATTTTATAAATGGCTTAAGATCTATTTTTTTTATGCCCTTTTTGTGTTTGCGCTCTATCGTCCAACTATCCCGGGCAAGGATGCGTTCAATATGTTGCCGTATTTCTATCGCATCGATCGATTCTTGAAAATGAAATATATAATGCAACTCTGATGTTATTTCCATTATAGATTTGCGTTTTTCTGAATAGTAATTCGCATTAAGTATGCGAATACCTTCGGGTAGGATTGCGTTTAATTTTTCCATGGGGGTGTCAATTTTGTCATTTAACAAAATATCCATTGTTTCGTTACTTGCATCATATCCCATGGGAATCGGATAACCAAGGGCAATTCGCGGGCGACGGTTGTATCCGCTGGTATAGCGAACCGGCCAATGCAAAACATTACATATACGCTGAATAAGGCGAGAAAAATCATGGTGACTAATATAGCGCATCAGACCTTTTTTCTCAAAGCTCAGGCGCAAAGTATAATATGTTTGCGGCTGTTCTTTTATTTTGGGTGCAACTGAAGGGGTAGCGTGTGATGATGAAGGGGGTGGCCGGGCAATAAGATTCTTGAGATCACTATAACATAAACCGCATTGTTCACAATGTGTTCGGCAATCCTCTGTGATTTTTCCTTCTTCCGCTTTTTGTTTTTCTTTTTTTAAAAACTCTGCGTTAACGCCGGTATGAATAAATGCCCAGGGTAAAGGTGTGTCTACCGGCCATTCGGCGATGGCATTTCCAATCTGTATGCCGTTTTCTTCAAGAGCTTGATCCCAGGCCTTTTGATAAAACATTTCTGACCATGCGTCAAATTTTGCGCCGTATTTCCATGCCGAATAAATAACTTTACCTATTGCACGATTACCGCGAGACAGCAAGCTCTCATAAACGGAAAAGTGTGGTTCCCGGTGATTGATCTTAACGTTGGGTATATGTAATTGATTGCGAATAAAATATATGCGTCGCGTGAGCTCCCCGGGAGATACATGCTCCGCCCATTGGAAGGGGGTGTGGGCTTTGGGAATAAAAGTAGATAACGTGACATTGATCCGCGAATGTGAATATTTTCGTGTAATATTCTGAATGCGCAGAATTAAATCTACAATACCTTGCAGATCTTCATCTGTTTCTGTGGGTAAGCCGACCATGAAATAAAATTTCAACGTACGCCATTTATTTTCCAGGGCAAGATTAACGGAGGAAAAGATATCATCTTCACTGATTCGTTTGTTGATAACATTGCGCAATCGTTGGGTTCCGGCTTCCGGCGCAAAGGTCAAACTTGTGCGTCTCTGGTTTCCGGCCGCCTCAATGATCTCCAGGTTAAAAGAATCTAATCGTAGTGAGGGAAATGATATAGCAATATTATTTTCATCACAAATTGGTTTAATGCCGTTTACCAGTTCATTTAATCCGCTGTAATCTGAAGTAGACAGGCTTAAAAGAGATATTTCTTCATATCCTGTGTTTTTTAATGTTTCTTTGGCTTGCTCGATCAGGTCTTCGGGATTACGCTCCCTCACCGGGCGGTAAATCATGCCGGCATGACAAAACCGGCATCCTGCACCGCAACCGCGTTGTATTTCCAGCGCAAAACGGTCCTGGGTGATTTCTATAAAGGGAATGATCGGGCGGGTGGAATAATAACTGTTGTCTAAATATGGTATTTTTGCCGCCTGTACCGGCCCGTCAATATTCTGATGATAACATTCCGGCACATATACACCCTCCGCGGGAAGGTTTAACGCCTCCAGAGTTTCTTTTCTTGAAACATCGCGCGCTTTACAGTCCTGAACAATATCGCAGAGTTTCGGGGAAATTATTTCCCCGTCACCGATGATAAAAACATCAATAAAGTCAGCCAACGGTTCGGGATTGAAGGCGCAACTTCCGCCGGCAAAGATAAGCGGGTTATTTTTTGTCCGTTCAGCCGCATATATGGGAATGTGGGACAGATCCAGAGCATTTAAGATATTGGTATAGGTCATTTCATACTGCAGGGTAAATCCTACAATATCAAATGCGTTCAGGGGGTGTTGTGATTCAAGAGAAAATAATGGGACTTTGTGTTTGCGTAACTCTTTTTCCATATCGACCCAGGGAGAAAAGCAACGTTCGGCAAGAAAATCTTTTTTAGAATTTATTATGTGGTATAGGATTTGATAACCGATAAAGGGCATGCCAACTTCATATGTATCGGGATAGACAAGACATACCCGGCAGGATGTCGTATCCCAGGGGGTGATCCGCATGTTAATTTCGTGCCCTATATAGCGTCCCGGTCTTTCTACTTGCGATAGCAAAAGAGGAAGGGTTTGAGAAATTGTGTTCATGTGTTTATTTCTCCTACCGGGCAAAAGTGGTAATATTTTCTTTTATTATATTATTTTTCTTTTCGTAATTTTTCATATAACATGTCATAACAAGCGTCTAATATATTTAATTATAGTATGAATGCCCATAAAAACAAAATTCTTTTTTATTTCCCTTGTTTTCGTTGACTTTGCGCTCTGCAACTTCTATTTTATTCAGCTTTTATCGGAAAGATGACCGAGCTGGCTGAAGGTGCACGATTGGAAATCGTGTGTGCTGTTAACGCGGCACCCCGGGTTCGAATCCCGGTCTTTCCGCTCTACTTCGCCCCGACCCAAGGGCGGGGCTTCGTAGAGCTAGCTCTTTATTGATTTTATGAGAAGAGTTCGATTTACGTGTATGAAACATGAACAACAAGTCTGGGGGCGAATTTATGTTTTATGTCCACTTTATAAAAAGCACTAATCATGACTTTCATTACGTTGGACACACGGGCAACCTTAAGGCGAGATTGGCACATCATAATTCAGGTAAATCCTAATCAACCAAATATTATGCTCCGTTCGAATTGATTTCTTACATCGCCGTAAGAACAAGAACGCAGGCATCTGAATTAGAAAAATATTTTAAAACTGGCTCGGAGATTGCGCTTGCAAGAAAACGAATTTTATGCTACGAAGCTACCGAAAGGTAGCGAAGTAATACCCGGTCTTTCCGCTCTACTTCGCCAAAGTTTTCGTTTGGCAGGCTGTAAAGCTGACTCTGCGATGGATTTGAGGACTTTGCTTTGCGAAATAAAAGAAAATTTAATCCGGTTAAATATCTTTTTTTGTTTGACTTTGTTTGATAATTACGTTAATATTTTTTTAGTTTGTGACTGTAGTCACATAATCACAATAATTCAACTTACTGAATACAAAGTTTTCGTCCCCCTCTTGGGTAACTCCTTACGGAGTTACCCTCATGCCCTCATTTTTTAGTGGATAAATGAAGTTCGTGTTGTTTTCCGGTGCAACAGAATTTGTATTATAAAAATTTAGTTGGTTCGCAATTTTATTTCGACAGCAATTATAGGAGAATTATCCACGTTCTTTAAAGAAGAAAATCTATAATAATATCCTATTATTTATTGAGGTCCTCTGGTAAATATCTTCAGCCGCCCATGGTGGCTATCATAATCGCTTTTATGGTGTGCATGCGGTTTTCGGCCTCATCCCATACTTTGCTGTAAGATGATTCAAAGATTTCGTCACTTACTTCCATAGCTGAAATGCCATATTTTTCATATATTTCTTTTCCGACCGTAGTATTTAAATCATGAAATGCCGGAAGACAATGCATAAAAATTGTTTCGGATTTTCCTGTTTTTTCTACCATGTCCCGATTTACCTGATAGGGAAACAGTAATTTAATGCGTTCGGCAAATTGGTCTTCTTCTCCCATTGATACCCAAACGTCAACATAAATAACATCCGCATTCAGAACCCCTTCTTTAATGTCGTCGGTCAGGCGAATTTTTCCACCGGTTGTTTCTGCAATTTTTTCTGCGATTTTTACTAATTCGGGATCCGGGAAAAGGGACTGCGGTGCTACGATTCGAAAATCCATTCCCATTTTTGCAGCACCTATCATTAGGGAGTTGGCTACGTTATTGCGTCCGTCTCCCACAAAACTAAATACAATGCCTTTTAAATGCCCGAATTGCTCTTTTATTGTTAACAGGTCTGCAAGTACCTGCGTGGGGTGAAAGCTATCCGTCAAACCGTTCCAAACCGGTACTCCGGCGTGTTTTGCGAGACCTTCTGCCACATTATGTTCAAAACCCCGGAATTGTATACCGTCAAACATTCTTCCCAATACTCTGGCTGTATCGGCAACGCTTTCTTTTTTGCCAAATTGAATGTCGTTTTTTCCTAAAAATTCCGGATGTGCACCTTCATCAATAGCGGCAACCGTAAATGCGCAACGGGTGCGGGTTGAATTTTTTTCAAATAAAAGTGCAATATTTTTATGTTTAAGGCGTTCGGGGAATACCCCTTGTTTTTTTTCTTCTTTTACTTGTGCGGAAAGGTCAAGCAGATAATGAATTTCTTCCGGACTAAAATCCAGCAAGGTTAAAAAATGACGGTTTTCCAGATTGATGTTCATTGTTTGTTCTCCCTAATTTGTCCCATAATATAATGAAAAGCTTTTCTGTTAAGAAACAGAGAAATTGTTTAATTGGTGCTAAAGACGTTTTTTATTGCTTGTCGTGTTTTGCTTTGATCTCACGGGCGCGCTGATATGCCTGTTCATATTTTGTGGCACTTTCATCCCAGGAAAACGATTTTTTCATCGCAGAACTTTGCATTTTCTGATAATGTTTCGGGCGATCATAATATGTTGATACGGCCCATCCAACGGTGTCATAAATCGCTCTCGGGGTTGCATCGTAATACTTGAAACCGGTACCTTCTCCATTTGCTTCATCATATTGCCGTACCGTGTCATCCAGTCCCCCGGTTGCCCGAACAATAGGGAGTGTTCCGTATCTCAGAGAATAAATTTGATTTAACCCACAGGGTTCATACAGGGACGGCATTAAGAAAAAATCTGCTCCCGCTTCAATCTCGTGGGCAAGTTCATTATTGTAACCAATGTGCGAACCGATCAATCCTGAATATTTTTGGGGCAAAGAACCGAAATAATTTTCTAAATTTTTATCCCCGGATCCTAAAATAGCAAATTGTACGCGCATGTTCTTTATAATGGCTTCTATGGTATCTGCCAACAGGTATAGGCCTTTTTGTTCTGCCATGCGGCTGATAATGCCGATTATGGGTATGTTCTCCTCTTCGTAGAGACCAAATCGTTTCTGCAGGGTGCGCTTACAGGTTTTCTTGCCCAATTTGTTTTTAACGGTATATTTTTGGGGGATCAGTTTGTCATTTTCCGGATCCCATTCGCTATAATCCACGCCGTTCAATATTCCGATGTACTGATCTTCTTTTTTTTGAAGTACGTGATCCAGTCCGTGAGAATAGGCGGATGTCAGTGTTTCATTTGCATAGGAGGGGCTTACGGTGTTTACCATGTCGGCAAAATGGATACCGCCTTTAAGCAGATTAATACCTCCAAAATCTTCAAAAACGTGTTTATTAAAATCAATTTCGCGGAATCCCAGATAGTCATAACTTTCGCGTGGATATTTTCCCTGGTATCCGATGTTGTGAATTGTTAATACCCCGGCGGCATTCCCAAGATACGGGCAATTCCAATGATGTGTTTTCAAATACGCCAACGCGGGAGAGGTTTGCCAATCGTGAGCGTGAACAATATCCATTTTTAATTGCTTGGTTTTACATAGATACATTGCCGCTTGAGATAAAAATGCAAATCGTTTGGGATTATCAAGATAATCCTGCATTGCTGCATTGTGATACAGTCCTTCGCGGGAAAAATATTTCTGAAAATCGATAAAATAATATGTGAGATTCTTCTGTGTTTTTTGGGAATGAACTAAACACCATTCTTCCCGATCGCCCATCCATACATTCATAGAAAAAGGGGGCTCTTCTGATTTGATCAACCCTGCCGGTATAGAGGCGTAATACGGCATTACCACTGTGACCTTGTGTCCCCTCTGTGCAAGAGCTTTCGGTAAGGCTCCGGCAACATCGGCCAATCCGCCCGTTTTTGCAAAAGGTACACTTTCGGGTGTTACAAAAAGTATGTTGAACTTTTTTTCCATTTTCATCCCTTTTCCGTTTCGTCTTTTTATGTTTTTTTCTGTAAATAAAAAACCTGCGTTAACATAACACATTGTTCATATTATCCGCAGGTTTTATTTAAAACTATTTTGTGTTTAACTTAAATGTAACCGGTATTGAGATCCATACTCCAACATCCCGATCGCGTTGTTTTGCCGGTTTAAATCTTGTTTTTTTAATTGCGGCAATAGCTGCTTCATCTAATCCTGTACCGGGCATCCCTTTTAGAATCAAACAGTGCTCTACAACCCCTTTGTCGTTAATAAAAGCCTGAACTACAACTTGGCCCTCAATTCCGGCTTCCTTGGCAATTTCGGGATACACCGTGTTCCGTGAAATAGCTGCCTGGCCCCCAATCGGCGTTGGGGCTTCATCAAACGCAATAAACTCAACAACGATTCCGCCCTGGCCATCACCGGGAGGTGGGGGTGGTGCGTCAAGAGCTTCGTAATCGTCAAAATCCATGTCGTCTATTGTGAAGTCTTCTGAAATCTCTTCATCTTCGCTCATCACGGGAATTGATGGCCGCTGTTGCGGTATTTCCATCTGTTGAAGTTCAATTTGTGGAATATCTTCCGATTGAATAAATTCAATGACTGTTTCTTTTTGTAGTTGTGCGTCACGATCAAATTTTGGAAACAAATAGACACCCAAAACAACCAATGCTAATACAAGCACGAATGCGATTTCTGTTACAAAACCGGAGCGTGCTTTTAACCGTTCAAATGCTTTCGCTGGCATGGTATTACTCCTGTATTATCTATTTGTGCTTTGCGGAATAGTTTACTTTGAGTGCGCTTGCATCCCGCAGCTCGTTCTGGACATCTGAAACAATTCCCATCTTGGTTTCCTGATCCGCCCGCAAGGAGATGGTCAGCACATTATCGCCCCTTCTGATGGGATAAATAACCTCTGAAATATCATAAACGTTGAGAATTTTATCTTGTATGTTAATCCGACCTGTACGGTCGACGAAAACATATAATACAGATTGTTTTGGCGTGTCAAGTTTTGCAATCGATTGCGCACGGGGCAATTTAACTTTTAATCCTTCGACGGTTTTTAATGTGGTGGCCGCCATGAAGAATATCAACAACATGAAAATAATATCGGACATTGAGGCGGTGGGAATTCCGGATTTTGCCTTTGATTTTTTCTTAATTGCCATGTTTTCTCCTACTGCGGGGTTCCAATAAGTGCCAGTTTTTTCACTTTCGCCATTGTTAGTTGATCAACTACATTAATATAGTCCTGATATTTTGTTTTTCTATCGGTCTGTACCGAGAACACCATGTTGGGATTGCCGGCTTCAAGTTCTTGTGCCTGTCGCGCAATTTCTTCTACCGGAATAACTCTATCGTTAAATAATACCTCACCGCTGGAGTTTACCAAAACCATAGTGATGTTTTTGGGGTTTAGCTTAATTTCAGAATCCCCCGGGGGCGGAAGCACAACACCAATACCTTTGTCGGTATCCACATTAGAAACCAGTAGGAAAAAAACCAGTAACAGAAATGCAATATCCGACATTGACGAACTGGGAATATCTGCAGGTGGACGTTTTTTCTTGCCTAACATATCGTTTTCCTATCTGTCTTATTTAATGCCTCTTTCTTCAAGATCATCTAGGAGATCCAAAGAGCTCCTTTCCATATCTATAACCAGATTATCAATTTGGAATAAGAAAAAGTTCTGAAATACCTGAATGATCATTGCGACAATCAAGCCAAATAGTGTAGTTAACAATGCTTGAGAAATACCAACGGCAACAACTGCCGGAGACATGTCATTTGCGGCGGCAATATCTTGAAACGCGGTAACCATACCGGCAACCGTTCCGGTAAATCCGAGCATTGGGGCAAGTACAATCACAGTAGATAGCCAAATCTGGTTTTTTTCAAGAAATGTCATTTCAAGTGAACCGATTGTATCTAATGTCTTTTCAATTTTAGCGAGATCTTTATCGTAATGACGTAATGCCTCAGAATACATAGCCGCAAGAGGGCTTGTTGATTCTTCACATGCTGCTTGTGCGCCTTCAATTCCCTCTTCTTTTAAGATATTTTTAATATCTTTTGTGAATGCTTTTGTTGTTGCGGTAATAGTAGTTAATGCGTACAAACGCTCAAAAACAATTACCAAGCCAAGAATAAAAACAGCCAAAATTGGCCACATAAAGGGACCACCATCCAAAAAGAGCTTAACCATAGGTTTGACCTCCAAATCATCGTTTTAAGTTTTCATATACAACATATTATTTTAAGAAAATACGCCTTTAAAGTCAATATATTAATGTGCTGCCAAAAAATTTTGTGCTTCTTTTATCGATTCCAATGCTTTATCAAATTGATTATCATACAATAGGCGCGCTTCATAATATGCGTTATTATCCCACCATATTTTTGTTATTTCTGATTTTATTTGCATTTCAAGATAATCTTTGTCTTTTATTAATTCATCCAGCTTTATATTTTCCACTTCTTTTGATATAAAATCGTAAAGTGAAGGTATGAAATTATCATCAAAATGGATTTGGTAAATAAAGGTATCTGGGTCTGTGTGATATTCCGGGTGTTGTTTGCTGTATTGTTGTGCATATTTAAAGAACATACGAACATTTTCACTGTAAATCGTTATCGTGCTTTTCGATAGGTTATAATTGCGTTTTACAATAACGTCCGGAGTAATGCCGCCGCCGCCATATACAGTACGCCCGCTTTGGGTGCTGAATTTCGGGCGGGTGTTTAAATGTGCGTCCAGAGAATCATTAAAAACACTATCCGGAAGCATGTAGAGCTCTTCATAATACTTTGCGGTTCCATTGTCATAGGGGCGTTGGATCAGTCGGCCGGAGGGAGTAAAATAGCGTGCTATTGTGACCCGTACGGCAGATCCGTCACGCATTGCCCATTGTCGCTGTACCAATCCTTTGCCAAACGAGGTTTCTCCTACTATCAGTCCGCGATCCAAATCCTGTAAAGCGCCGGAAACAATTTCTGATGCGGAGGCAGATCCGCGATTAATGAGTACTACCACGGGCATATCTTCATATCTCCCGCTTTTAGTTGCAATATGTGTCTCTTTTGCTGACCGGATACGTCCCTCTGTGTATACCAGGGTGTCCCCGTTTTCCACAAATTCATCAAGTATTTTTATTGATTGCTGCATATAGCCACCGCTATTGTGGCGTAAATCCAAAATAACCGATTGCATTCCTTCTGCTTTTAATGATTCCATTGCGTTAACAAATTCTTTATGGGTTTTTTCGGAAAAACGGTTCAGCAGAATATAGCCGGTTTCGTCATTTATCATAAAATATCCCGAAACAGAATAAAGCGGGATATCATCCCGAATAATGGTTACGTCAAACGGGTCTTTCACGCCGGCGCGGAGAACATTAACAACAACCTTGGTGCCTTTTTTGCCGCGAAGACGTTTTTTTGTTTCATTGCGCGAAATTTTATATGCGGATTCATCATCTATTTTCAAAAATTTATCGCCTGATTGGAGTCCTACCTGATCGGCGGGGGTCCCAATAATTGGAGAAATAACGGTGATATAACCGTCAATGATATCATATTCAATGCCAATTCCCTGAAATTCGCCTTCAAATTCTTCCTGTACGGTTTCAAAGCGTTTCGCGGGAATATATGTCGAGTGCGGATCCAGTTCTTCTAACAACCCCCGGTACGCTCCCTCCATAGTGGTTTCCCAATTGATATCTTCAACGTAATTTTCATTAACAATGCCAATAATATCTGTTAAGACTTGTAATTTTTCATAAATATCTTTTGCGCCGGCACGCAATTTTGAGATTTGCACAATGCTAAGTGCCAGTACAAATACAACCATTGTTAGGATAATGGCTTTTTTATTTCGTTTTATAAATACCATGATGTCTTTTTTCTCCATAATTTCTCAATCGTTTTTATATCAGTAATATAAATATTAATCGCCTATCTCCTATATTTTGTTTCAAATTTTACATTCTTTATTGCAAATTTTTTAGTTTAGCAAAAAGCACCCTGATATTATCGGGTGCTTTTTTAATATTAAATTGTATTCCCGTAACTACAGGGTGAATTTGAATTCATAGCTTTTTACCAACTCGTCTAAAACCGGCGGGAACGCGGCTTCTTTTTTTCTTTCAGAAACAATGCGTTCAATTTCATCGCGGACATCGTCTATGGTTTTTCCCTGTTTGCGGTCTACAATCTTAATAATGTGATATCCGTAGGGGGTCTCAACGGGGTCACCGATAGTGCCAATGGGAAGTGTAAAGCTTGCATCTTCAAAAGCTTGTACCATGCGGCCGCGAGGAAAATCCGCATATAATCCGCCATTGTTTTTTGAACCCGGATCTTCGCTATATTCAGATG
>JAUXEL010000050.1 GCA_030620575.1 Fidelibacterota bacterium | reverse complement strand
TATTGTACCTTTTCAAGAATGCTCCCCGCTTCTATAGGGCGCACATTGACAGGAATAACAGTAAGGTCATTTTTATTTTCACCATTGCCCGTCGGAAGCAAAATTTTCCGTACCCTGGAAAGATAACGGCGTGCTTCAACATCACTTATATCATTCGAAAGCGTTTCGGTTAATGTTTTGATCTCATTGACGGTTTCCTGGTAATTTACAGTTGCGGCTTTCGATTTTCCACCGGGAGCACCGCAGGAAATCAAAAAAGCGATTGCAAGTAAACTAAGAATAATTAATTTCTTGGACATATTATTCTCCACTATTTATTAGTAAATTGTTTAATGATTTTTTTAGAGTTTCAACAGCCATATTATACTGAAATACCGAGCTGATATGATTTGACTGTGCACCGATATATCCGCTTTCTGCCGTCATTAATTCCAGTTGTGTGGCAGATCCGGTTTCATAAAGCAATTTTGAAAGCCGCAGGGCTTCTTCCGCCTGTTTGATCACACCTTCTGTTGCATATATGTTTTCGAGGGTTTCTTTTACTTTACGGTATGCTGCATCCACATCGGAATAAATATAATTTTCAATTTGTTCATATTGATAATTCGCTTCCTTAACTCCGATAGCTGCTTTTTGTATACTTGCTGCGTGTTTACCACCGGAAAAAAGAGGAAGAGATACACTAACGGAAATATTGGAACTGCGCAAATGATCCAAATCGCCAAACACATCAGCATTACCCTGCCACTGTACACTGGAGCCTAACTGTACTTTTGGCATAATACCGCTTAACATTAAATTTCGCTGGTATGTGGCCATTCTCTTTTGTTCTTCAGCCATTTTAAGCTCAAGGCGTTCGTCCCGGGTGATCTCTAACAGATCTTCTATATCTAATTCGGCATAGGGATTGGGGATTTGTTGTAATCTACCGGGAATTTGAATATCCTTAAGTGAAGGATCATTGATATAAATCTTTAAATTCGTCAGTACTGAAACTTTCTGGTTTTCTAAAGATACCAACTGCGGCTTATAGGATTCATAACGAACCTGTGCCTGAAGTACATCCAATTTGGTGGCTAATCCGACAAACTGCCGTTTTAGTGCAAGTTCGTAATTTTCCTTAGCCGAAGCAAGTCCCTGTTTTGTCGCATCGATCATCGATTCCAGCATCTGAGCCTGATAATACAGAACACGGATGGTGTGTACAACCGTATTGACCTGATCCCGCAGACTTAATTCGGATAAATTCACCATGGAGGAAGCCATCAACTGCCCATTGATAATTGCACCGCCGGTAAAGACCGGATAAGAAAGCTGAATTCCCGCTGTTGAGCTAAATTCCTTTCCCATTGTAAGTTCAGTAGGAGGAGCAGGGCCGTCACCGTCAAAATCAACCACCATAACCGGTAATTCCAAATTATCCGTCAGTTGATAAAATGAGTTAATACTGGGAAAAAAATTAGCAAGCGATTCTCGCCGGGAGACCTTTGCTTTTTTTAACGAAGCTTCAGAGAGTTTGATTTGAAGATTGTTTTCAAGCGCCAACTTCTCTGCTTCGACAAGTGTGATATCGCGAGCAAAAAGGAACGCCGTTAATAAACTAATGAATATAATAAATCGTTTCATCTTTTTGCGAAACCTCCTTTTAAAAGTTTTATCAGATAATTGATTTGTTCTTCCTTTGTATAATTAATTTTCAGGAATTTTTTTATTTTTGGACCGGTGGTATAATGAATAAGACCGGAAATGCCGGATGCCAGCAAATTAACAGGAATATCATCACGTATTTCTCCCTGTTTAACACCTTTTTGAACAATTGTGTTGATAGATTTCTGTTGCCGTTTAAAGAAATTGCGTAACATGCGTTTATCAATATCACGGTCAAAGTTCTGCGATATTAACAAGGTGATCAATTTAAAGGTATACGGCCGGGATTGCGAAAAGGTAAAAATACCACCTATCATTGTTTCTAATTTGTCCCAAATAGGATCATTTGATTTTGCCAGGTCCTCGTAGGTTTGAACCATTTTATCCAGGGAACCTGTGATACAGGCGCTAAATATTGCCTCTTTTCCTGAAAAATGATAATAAAGCGCCGCTTTAGTGATGTTTAATGTTTCAGCGATCTCCCGCATCGAAGTAGCATTGTAGCCCTTTTCTGAAAAGATCTTCGCTGCGACCTCAAGAATTTTGTTATGTGTTGTATCGATCATTTTATGCCTCCATTTAACTTACCGACCGGAAAGTAAGTTAAAAAAATCCCATTGTCAAGAAAAACTTACCGAGCGGTAAGCGGCGCCGGATGGCGCTGAAAGATAAAAGAATAAAGGAAAAAGATTAAAGTGAAGATTCAAGAGGCAAGCATGCCCAACGAAGTTTTAACGTAGTTGGGAATCAAGCTCCAAGTAATATTGTATTATCATGAGATTCAATCCTGAAGATTCGTGATGGAGGAATATCTATTATGATTTGGAAATATATTTATAAGATTGTAGGGGACAGTCGAGACCGTCCCGAGTTATATTTACATCGTTTAGTGTTTACCGTTTACGACTCACGACTTACGATTCAAACGTTCTTGAAAGGCAGCTACAAATTCTGCAATATGCATGCCATCTACGAGTGCATGGTGAGCATGGATACCCACAGGCATCATCAGACGGTCTTCTTCATTGAAGGTTTTTCCGAAAGTAAATATGGGAACGCCTTCCGTGTTGGGGAGATCCAACGGGTGGGATACCGATGTAAAGCGGATCCACGGAAGGATAGAATAATAAATAGTGTCCGGACAATCTTGCGATGCGTCCAGGTAAGTTTGTGCTTTGACCTGCGCTAGTTCTGGAACAGCTTTTTTAAGAAATTCGGGAAGGGTATCAACATATTCCAACATCGCAAATCCCAGTCCACCGTCATTTCGCAAAACGGTGGGTGAGCCGTGAACCATATCATAGATAACAGGGTTTTTGTCTTCCAAACGTGTACGGAAGACCGGGATGGCATTGGCCGCGCTGAGTGACTGATAAAAATAATACAGAAAAAAGGAAATACCCTGTGCTTTTGCATATTTGCGTGCTTTCGTACAGTCCACATTACAGGTAATCCCAAAATATGGATTGCTGTATGTCATAAAGTGCAAGAAATTGCTTTTGCGGTCCCATGTGTCGATGTTGATGATATGTTTCATGATAGATATCCTTATTATCCACAGATTACACAGATTACCTTAAAGGATAATAAAAATATTTTGAATGTTGAAGGATTTTTATTTCGCGTGAATCAAAAGAATTTTATAGAATTTTGGTATCTTCTGTCAACAGATTTACGAAGATTATGGTTCTGTTTTTTTATAGTCTATATTGATTTGTCTTATCTGTGCCATCTGCGTAATTCGTGGATCAACTATAAACAAATCTTTTATATTCAAGGCTTTTTGATCCAAAGTTGATTAACAAAGCCTTATGCAATCCTGATGCTTTCAGATAATTAATAACCTGCGCTTCTTCAATTGTTGTCAAACGCTGTAGCGCTTTTAACTCAACGATTAATGTTCCGTAACAGATAAAATCTGTCCGGTAATGTGTACCCAAAATCTGTTTTTTGTAATAAACAGGAAGTTTTTTTTCTCTTAGGTGTGGAATCTTTAAATATACAAATTCCCGTTCTAATGCTTCCTGATAGACTGCCTCAAGAAAACCACAACCAAGTATTTTGTGCACGGTCATTGCTGCACCAATAACTGCATAAGACTCAGAATCTCTGTTATCTACAGCTCTTTGTGAATCACGTTTTTGGCTCTTATTGTTTAAAGTGATCTGTGCCATCTGCGTAATCTGCGGATATTTTGTAGTTATGGCAACAGACAAGAATTGGATGTGATAAACATCACATAATAACGCCTAATAATCAAACGAACTTCCGCCAAGAAATTCCTGAATAATGGAGGTGGGTGGGATCATATCAATGGGGAAAGGAACAAATAATTCCATTAGCCGGCACAGACGCTCCGCTTCTACTTTTACGGGAGAATCATTCGGAATGGAAGATAATTTTTCAAGCAGAATACCGCTAAAAACAGACCATTCGTATTCCAACGCACTGTTAAAATAGACATCTGCATATTCCTGAAAAGGGAAGATCCAGCGTGTTTCACCATTTCGCACCGAAGGCCAACGTTTGAGAGTGTCTTCCAGAGAATGCCCGCGAAACTGAAGATCACGGTACATGCGGCGCAATAGACGGGTGTCCGAAGTGGATACCCGATTATAAAGATTGAAATTTAACTGAGTTAGTGCGCTGATGTATATTTTGAATTTTTTATCCGGATAAATATGCCGTGCAAGATTTGGATTCAATCCATGAATACCTTCCAGAATCAGAATCTCATCATTATGCAAAAATGTTTTTTCTTTCGCAAATTCCTTTTTCCCAATATTAAAATTAAAACGGGGCAGGTGGACACCTTTTCCATCTATCAATGCAGCCAACTGTGTGTCCAGAAGCTTGTGATCAATAGCGTCAAAATGTTCAAAATCCAGTTCACCACGCTCATCTTTTGGTGTATGTTCACGATCCAAAAAATAATCATCGAGAGAAATATGTTTTAGTTTCAGTCCGTTAATGCGAAGTTGCAGAGATAAACGTTTCATGAATGTGGTTTTACCGGAAGAGGAGGCACCTGCAATAAATACAAATCGGACATCAGGTTTTTGCGTAATCTTATCGGCAATTTGGGAAATCTTTTTTTCATGAAGAGCTTCATAAAGTTGGATCATTTCCAGATGTTTTCCGTTCAGTGCGCTTTGATTTAAATCGTAAACATGACGAATACCCAGCATGCTTCCGCGTTCTTCACTTTCGCGGATGACTTTAAACAGATTGGGAGAAGGTGTAAACGGTGGAATGCTGTCCGGAGATGTACGGGTTGGAAATCTAAGCACAAAGCCATTTTCGCAGGCTGTGATCTGAAACTGCCGGATATATTTTGCAGAGGGCGTCAAGGGTGAAATAAACCAATGCGGGAAACCCAAAAGATCATAGATTCGGAGTTGTTTGCGGGGACTGTACTTTAGAACATTGAAACGCTTATAATCAAAATCATCGATTTGTTTCATACTTACAATGCGTTCTTCAAATTCATATTCGGCCTCGATATAGGCATGCATTTTTGCTTCAAGATCATCAAGATAACGTTCTGGCAAGGTCTTCGGCTGTGTCGGTTCGCAGTAAAATCCTTTACCCAAAGAGTGCTCAACAGATATTTTGCTATTGGGGAAGAGTCCCTCGGCAGCCATAAGCATAAGTGCCGTAGTACTGATAGCGAGACACAATGCCCCCATAGGATGATGAATATTATAAAAAATTACGCATTCTACGGATTTCGGAATGATATTACTCAAACTTTGCAATTCACCGTCACAAGCCATACACAAAATAGCATCTTGTGAATTCGAAAAATAACGGCGGACAATATCTGACCCGCGCTGTTGCGGTTGATAACTAATATCCTGTTTTTGTTGTTCAAATTGAATAAGCATAATTTACCAACGAATATTTAATTCGCAATTCGCCTTCACCTCATCTAAGCGTTTTACAGGTGTGTTCTGTGGAGCTGAAGTCAGCAATTCGGGTTGCTCTATGCTTTCACGATGAATTGCACGCATAATATCGATAAAATGATCAAGAGATTCTTTATTTTCTGTTTCTGTTGGTTCGATCATCAGAGCTCCATGAACGATCAGGGGAAAATAAATAGTGGGCGCGTGCACGCCATAATCGAGAAGACGTTTGGCTATATCCAATGTCCGGACACCATGCTGTTTTTGACGATCTCCCGAAAACACGCATTCATGCATGGGAGTCAATTTGTAGGGCAGCTCATAAATATCTTCCAATGATGCTTTAATATAATTCGCATTGATAATAGCGTGCTTAGAAACATCCTTGAATCCGGCTTCACCCAGCATACGAATATAAACCCAGGTTTTTACTATGACATTATAATTACCCCAAAACCCCATCATTGTACCAATGGATTCCGGATAATCCCGGGACAAAGTATAGTGCTCATCCTGTTTCTCAACCCGTGGAACCGGGAGATAAGGGACCAGTTTTTTCACAACGCCAATAGGACCCGCGCCCGGACCGCCGCCGCCGTGCGGAGTGGAAAAAGTTTTATGTAAATTAAGATGGGTAATATCAAATTTCATCTCTGATGTTTTTATTAACCCAAATAAGGCATTCATGTTGGCGCCATCCATGTACATGAGCCCGTCTACCGAATGGATCAAATCCGCAATTTCGAGTACGTTTTTCTCAAAAATGCCCAAGGTATTTGGATTGGTAAGCATAAATCCGGCAACTCCATCATTAAGTTTCGTCTTTAAATCATCAATGTCAACTAATCCATCTGCTGTAGAAGCAACGGTTACGGATTTGTATCCGCCAAGAATTACTGAAGCCGGATTCGTTCCGTGCGCGGAATCGGGAATTAAAATAGTTGTTTTATGATTATTTTTACGTTTATGGTATTGACGCATGATCATAATGCCGCAGAGCTCACCGTGCGCTCCTGCTGCAGGTTGTAAGGTGAAACGGGACATACCGGTAATGGCACAAAGATACAGATCGACATCATAATAAATTTTCAATGCTGACTGGATGGTTTCTTCCTGTTGCAAAGGATGAATTTCCGTAATAGCCGGATGACCCGCAAAATATTCATTTATCTTGGGATTGTATTTCATCGTACAGGATCCGAGGGGATAAAAATCCTTGTCAACATGATGATTTAAAGTTGACAAATTGACATAATGCCGGACTACTTCCGGTTCGCTGACCTCAGGAAGCCCGTTTTTTCCGGAACGTAAATAGTTTTTTGGGATATAATCTTCTATGGCATGTATTGGAACATCACACAGCGGAAGATTTAGACTTTGTTTACCCTTTGCGGAGCGTTCAACAAGTAACTTTCTATCCATTATGTATTCCTTGTGGTTATTTCAGGTAAAAAAGTTATTAAATTATTTTTCAGTATCAAAATGCTTTTGTATTATATCGACAAATTAGGAAATTTGTTAACATGAGAAAATATATATCATTTGGATTGTTAATTATCATAAGCGGCTTCTTGCTTGCCGTTCCGGCCAGTCCGGAACCCGGTATTTCCCGCTATCCGGACGGTCGCGAATTGACAGTCTATTTATGCGGAGATGAGAACCGATCCTGGCATGAAACAGAAGATGGATATTATCTCATAAAAAATGCTATCGGCAACTTTGAATATGCGACGCTTTCAAATAAGGGTAAACTCAATGCTTCCGGTGTGCTTGCACATGCTCCCCATCAACGGAATGCAGATGAACAAGCTATTCTAAGCTCACTTCCAAAAGATATCATATTTCCGGCAAAAATGCCAGGGATTGAAACTACGCGTTTAGCTGCACCGGCAGCACCCGCACCGACAGTCCCTTTTGATCAGACGGATTTCCCAACGATTGGTTCGCAGAAATTTTTACTGATCCTTGTTGAATTTTCCGATGTTTCTTTTACCCATCGCCCGGTCGATTTTGACAGTCTTATGAATGGAAAGAATTATACTTATAATAACGCCGTGGGAAGCGTCTGCGAATATTATCGTGCGACATCCTTTGATCGTTTTGACCCGCATTTTGATGTAGTCGGTCCGGTAGTACTTGATAACGGCTACGCCTATTACGGGAATAATAACAATAATAGATATCAGGAATTTGTATTCGAGTCCATTACAAAAGCGGACCCGCTGGTCGACTATGCACTCTACGATAATGATGATGACGGTACTGTTGATAATATCTATCTTATTTATGCCGGATACGGTGAATGTTTTTATGGTGCGGATCCTAATACCATCTGGCCGCATCGTTGGGCATTTATCGGTTCGCAACCAATCCTGGATGGCAAGATATTTTACGATTATTCCACATCCATGGAATTTTACGGTACCTCCGGAACAACACGAACCAGTGTCGGCGTTGTATGCCATGAATTTGGTCATGTTTGCGGATTGCCGGATTATTATGATACGGATTATGATGATAGCGGCGGTAATTGCGGTGGGCTGGGCAAATGGGACGCCATGGCCGGTGGCGCATGGAACGATGCCGGTAACCGCCCGCCTATTTTCAATGCCTGGTCGCGCATGTATTTGCGTTGGGCGGAACCGCAGGAACTCAGTAGTTATGAGCATGTAACACTTAATTCTGCGCACAGCCATAATGAAGCACGATATTTTTTTTCTCAGACAAATAATGAATTTTTCTTTATGGAAAACCGCCAACGTTCAGACTGGGATGCCGCAATTCCCGGTCATGGATTACTGATATACCATATTGATATGAATTCAAGTGGCTGGAATAACAATACACTAAACTGTAACCCCTACCGCCAGGCATTTGATTTAGAAGAAGCCGACGGTCAGGGCAATATTACGAGCAGTAAAATTGATGCCGGTGATTCTTTCCCGGGAACCTCCGGTAACAGCAATTTCCTTGATACCGGAAATCCTAATGCGCTGGATTGGGCGGGACAAGCAAGTCGTAGTCCGATTCGGCAAATTGCAGAGCTGGGCGATGTAATCACATTCTATTTTGGTGATGGCAATGTCGATGCAGCGACCGATCTGGCTCTTGAACCCATGGGATATGATTCGGTACGCATTAGCTGGATGCTCAATGATGCTGCTGATTCAGTAATCATACTATGGTCGACAGACCCCGATATTGGTTATGTAAATAATTTAACGCGTTATGAAGTGGGCGATATTATAGCCGGGGGTGAAGTTATTTATAAAGGTTTGGACTCAATTTTTTATCATACAGAATTGGGATCAGGAATCACAAATTATTATGCAATTTTTTCTTTTAATGACAGCAGTTATGTATACTCCGATAAGATCAGCGGATCGGTGACAACAACATCACCGCCATTTTATGCAACGGATTTCTCCAACGGACTACCGGAAGGCTGGGTCATTTTTGACCGTGTCGGAAATGGGACATGGTCGACAGAAAATCCGGAAAGCAGAAGTTTTACCTCAAATACATCAGGCAACGGATTTATGATCATGGACAGTGAGCACATGGGGGATGTTTACATCGACGCAGAATTAATTACCCAATCATTTAATTTTGGATTAAGTCGCTCTGTGGTTCTGCGCTTTGAGCATAAGCTGGAAATTTCATCCATCACTCTTGCCCGATTACTCTACACTATCAACGATGGCGCCTCTTGGTTTGAGGTTGGTCGCTGGACCGAAAACACCATAGATACGGAAATTTGTGAGCTGGATCTGACCAACCAGATCAAGGGTTTCCGCGATGTTAAATTTAAATTCAATTTCCGCGGCACGAATGAAAAATACTGGTGTATTGATGATTTTAGCATTATGTCCGCGCTGGATTCCGGACTGGCAGCCGGAATGCATGTCGCAGAAACCAACGGATCGAAACCCTTTACCGTACATTTTATGAACACCACCGTCGCGCAGCCGAATGCCATTGATACCATTATTTGGGAATTTGGTGACGGCAGTGATTTTAATTCCGATCTGCATCCAACATATACCTATACACGATCCGGCACCTATACCGTGTCACTTGCGGTACAAGGGAACGGCACACAATCATACTGTATAAAAGACAATTATATTACCGTAATAAATGATGCTCCGATCGTTATCAGTGAGCAGGACACTTTGGATATACGGAAGAATATAACGACCGAGTTCAACTTGCGGTCATTGTTTTCAGATCCCAATGAAGATCCTTTAACATTTTCATGGGAGGGAAACAGCACACAATTGAATATTAGCACACGCAACGATTCAATTATTGATATCCAACCCGGAAGCGACTATCTCGGAGTGGAAACAGTAACATTTATTGCGACAGACAATGAAGGCGATACGGTTTCTCATCGCATGGATATCTGGGTCAGTGAAACGGTAATAAATAACATGCTGCCTCAGGAATTTTACTGTGAGCAAAATTATCCCAATCCTTTTAATCCCAAAACAATTATCAGCTATCAATTACCGGAAGTATGCGATGTGCGTCTGGATATCTATACTGCATCGGGTAGGAGACTGACAAGTTTGGTCAACGCAAACCAATCCGCGGGATATTATCGTATAACATGGGATGCATCCGGCCTTCCCAGCGGTCTGTATTTTTATCGCATATCAGCAGGAAATTATGTCAAAGCACATAAAATGATCTTGATGAAATAGTGACTGGTAACTGGAAACTAGTGATTGGTGAAGAAAAGAAGGAAAAGTAATCGTTATTTGTTTTTAAGATATTTAATAAGTCCGTATAAAAGTTTTTGTATTTGATTAAGATCATCTAAGAGTTCACATACGTTTTTAGTGTAATTCAATCTACCTGAAATAATTATTTGTGTTTCCAATTCGGATAAAGACCCGAATGCATAATATAAAAATTGAATAAATTCTTTATTATGATTTCTGGATGCTCCTTCAGCAATATTTGATGGTACTGAAACAGCCGCCCTTTGCATTTGAGAGCGTAAACCATATTTTTC
>JAUXEL010000043.1 GCA_030620575.1 Fidelibacterota bacterium | reverse complement strand
GCTTAAAAGCCGTGGCTATTCAGCTTAGCTATTCAACCGTGCTATTCAATGAGTAGCCCCGTGCTTTTTAGCTCGGGGATAAAGGTTTCAAAAGAAATAGGGTTCTCCTAAGAAAATGCCTCCGGCATAACCCCCTTACTTTTCTTTGCTTGTCCAAAGAAAAGTAACAAAAGAAAGACCGCCGCGCATCTTTTGCTACTAAAAATAGGATTCAAACGCTAAAGTGCGGAAACTCCTCGCTACGCTCGTCACGAGAGACCACACTTTTTAACGCGTTTTCATCCGATTTTCTTACTTGTCCGGCATAGTTCCGGCATTCGCCGGGACGTAGAGGGAACGTGCAAAAGCTGAATGCGGCATTTAGAAGACAATTAGACTGTCGTCCCGATATTCATCGGGACGACGCCTGTCAGGCCGGAGCGCAAAACCACCCCTCGCGTCACCCTGAACACCCACTCCTCGCGTCACCCTGAACTTGCCTGTCGGGCGTAGCCCCGACCATTCGGGGTGAAGCCTGGATTCAGGGTCTCAATTTTGTACGGGAAAGGCAATGCTTTTCTTGTGCGAATTTCAATTATGATATTTTTTTAAACCATGTTCATTCATTGATAAGAACCACCCCCTAACCCCCTCCTAATTTAGGAGGGGAGAAAGAGGGAAGACACAAATATTTTTCGCTTAATGAAAATGAAATAGGAAATTGGCAAAAGAACAATTTCCCCTCCTTAGTAAGGAGGGGACAAAGGGGAGGTTGAAGAAATTCAGTCGAGTTACCATGAACACCCAAAACTGTTAGCCCGGAACGCAAAACCAAATTGTCATCTCGACCGAAGTCCCGATTTAATCGGGACGTAGCGGAGAGATCTCTCTTTACCTGAAAAATATGAGATTCCTCCGCTCGGCCCGCCCGGCATAGCCTTGGCGGAGCCGGGTCGGAATGACAATAATAATTAATTTTATGTGACCATCATCATGTAGAATTTTCTTCAATTTATTTTTCACTTATCATTGCATAACTTAGATGCATGAGAAATCATAATTACTATGTATATATTCTTACCAATAAAACGAGAAAAGTTTTATATACAGGTGTTACTAATGATATTGCGCATCGTTTGTACGAACACAAATACATTGAAAAGAAATCTTTCTGTAGAAAATATAATTGTTTTTATTTGATCTATTATGAATGGTTCATCCATATAGATTATGCTATTGAGAGAGAAAAACAGATTAAACGGTGGAATCGGAAAAAGAAGATAACATTGGTAGAAACACTAAATCCAAAATGGAATTTTCTCAATTATTTAATCTCTGACCCACATTAATTGTAAATAGGACTGTTAGGTCAGAACGCAAAACCAAATTGTCATCTCGACCGAAGTCCCGATTTAATCGGGACGTAGCGGAGAGATCTCTCTTTACCTGGAAAATATGAGATTCTTTCCGCCGGCTGGCGGATCGGAATGACATTTATACTTGGTTTTTATCACGAAAAAAACCGGGTCGGAATGACAAATCTCTATCTCTCAACTTCTTAACACAGCCTCACATTATTGCAATTATACCAAAATAGAATATATCAAAATCAAAAAAAACGCCCGTTTGAACGGACGTTTATCATACATATGTTTTTTAATTTATTAGAAAAAATATGCGAGAGACAGATTGGTATTTTTGGGTTTTTCTTCTACACCACCATAAAAGACATGATAGGTCTCAAAAGAGGCAGTCAGACTAATGCCCTGTTTGAGGAAGAAACTGGCACCCCAGCTGAAAGAGGAGCGGAAACGATCGATAAGTTCATGTGGAATAAGGTTTCCGGCACTGAAGCTGTTTAATCCAAGATATACATCCGGCAGGTATTGATAGCCAAAGTAAAAATGCAGCGGGACCATGGGAACATGCACGGCCATACCAAAATGGTGAGATTGGGTTATCGTAAAATTATTAACAATTTCACGATTGAGCTCATCCTGATCACTCTGCAGCAGATCAGAGCTGCTAATCGTCATATTTTGCCAGTTTGCGTAATCAAAACTGTAATAAAAATCAATGATTTTCAGTGTTACCGCAAAACCTGCCCGCAGGACCGCCGGTGATATGATAGAATAATCAACCGTTCCCAGGGTAGTTGAATAATCCCGAAGAGAATAATCTACGCCAAGCAGGGTCGGCAGATCAATAGATATACCGATATTAACAACCGGAAATGCATGATAATTCAGTCCGATTTTGCCGCTGACACCGAAGTATTTATTATTTTCAATATAACCCTGAGTTTCGTCTACAGGAGCATTTTTGAATGTTATGTCATTATTCCGGCTTCCGCTTAACATGGAGAATTCACCGCCCAAAAAAATATCTTTCTGCACTTCAAACGCACCGACAAAACGCCAGTTATAGAGTCCGCCGGTAGTGCGTTGCAGAATATCATCGTTTTGGTAATATAAATTATAATCTTTTTCGCGGTTTACGCCGCCACCAAATGTCATGCTGCCGCGGTATGCCGGAACAGAAACAATGTAGGAAATGCCCGACAGACTGTTGTGGTTTACTCCGTTATATTGGTTAAATAATCCGGAAACCTGCACGATATTATATTTTGTCATAGCCAAATTTGCGGGATTGACATTAAACTCCGGGATCATTTGTCCGGAAGCCACGGTTGCCTGCCCGATAGCCATTCCGAGGGGATTTCCCGTATTGAGCGCGGAAGCACGAATGGGGTAATCGTAACAATACGTGCTATTATAATGATTACCATCAAACTCGTAGGAGTGCAAGGGTGCAATAATATCTACGAGGTCCTGAGCATAAATGAAAGTGAAAGAAATTATCACAAATAATAGAAATAGTTTTTTCATAGCAATATCCAATTAGTTACTTTTTTTCTTTGATGAAGATGACGATTCATTGTTGGAATTTTTACTGCTTGAACTGGAGGTAGAAGATGATTTAGATTTCGTACTGGAGGACGATGAAGAGGATGAAGAAGATGACGGGGAGGAACGATAACTTGATTTTTTAACGGAAGAAGACGTTGATGATTGTTTTTTATTGTCGCTGGTGGAAGAAGGTTTATAAGAGGAGTTGGAGGTGGTCTTCTTAATGCTGGTAGTGTTATCGGTATTCGAGCGTTTTCCAACCGATTCAATTTTCGGAGAAGAATCATATCCTGAATTTGTGGTAATACCGGAATTAATATCAACCGTGGTCTTTTTACCCGGCTTGCCGATACGGATATCATCAGTACCTACGGAAACATAGGGTGCACTTCCGCTGGGTGTATTCATCAGAGTATGATAACCCGGTTTCCGGATACGTTCCTGATCATTGTTACCATTGTCTCCTGTTCCGCCGCCACTGTAGCCGCCATAGTAATAAGGATAATAATAGAACCAATAATGGCTGCGCGGATTATAATAATAATAGTTTCCATACCAATAATGCGGTTCCCAGTAATAGTAGCTGTAATCGTAATAGAAGGGATCCCAGATGTAAGTACTCCGGAACCTATTATAGCGCCAGTAATGCGGAACCTGATAATATTCGGTGGTTTCATAATAATTGTTTATGATAATTTGCCTTGCAGAGTCCGGGACAGCCTCCACTCCACCCATGTTCTGGCTTACAGGGGGGTAGAGGGTGGTATAACACCCGGATAATAAAATGCCCGCGAACACAAATAAAAATAAATTTTTCATATAAGCACCTCACTAATAATTTATAATACGAACTTACAAGGAAATAGTTTCAAAAACAATGTCTCAAAGTTAAAAAACCCCTGATCGATGTTCAGGGGTTTAATGATTTAGAGTAAAAGTGGAATTAATTTCCGCCTTCGAGCTCCCGTCCGCGGTTATAATATTCGAGTCCTTCTTCCACATAGCCTTGTTGGGTTAAGGTAACGCCAAGGCGTTTGAGGTAATCCGGGTTTTCCGGTTCTATTTCCAGTAATTGACGGAAATACATTTCAGCGGTAGTATAGTCTTTTAAGTCAAAATATACCTGTGCGATCATAGCGATAGCCTGGACGTCTTCCGGATCCAATGCAACCACAATTTCGAACTGATCTTTGGATGCTTCAACATCCCCAAGTCGTAAGTAGGTCAGGCCAAGGTTAAAATAAAGGTCTTTATTTCCGGGCTCAAGTATGATCAGGTTGTTATAAATTTCTGAACTTTTTTCGAACATTTCCTGTTCATAAAGAAATTGTGCGTAGCGCAGACTGATAGCTATATTTTTCGGAGCAGCTTCCACGGCTTCATCGAACATTACCATGGCTTCATCCATACGCCCATCTTTTGCCAGGATACGTGCTGTTTCGGCTTTTAAATCACTGTTTTTGGGAGCGCGTTTAATAGCTTTGCCGAGATATGCAAGCGCCGTTTCATTGTCATTGTTCAATTCACTGTGAATACGGGCAATTTGAATAGGGGCTTTAGCGTCTTTGGGATGAAGTTGCGCAGACAGATCAAAATATTTCAGAGCATTTGCTAAATCCGCGTCACGGTCTTCCGATTCATTCCGGATAACTTTATTATAACTGTTTACAGCGGCATTAAAGGTATTTCCATAAAGTTGATTACGGAAATTGTTCACATACTCCTTTAAATAATCCGGATCGCGCTTGATCGTCATTTCCATGTATTTTTTTGCTTTGACATGGTCAAGCAATCCGCTGTTTTTATTGCCGTAGATTTCCACAGCAAGTAAATACGGAATTTCAGGGTTTTCGGGTTCAGTATCCAGCGCAGTTAAAAAATTGTACTCTGCCTTTGGATAATCTTTTTGTTGAAGATATACTTTTGCAGATGTCAATTCCTGTGATTGGCATCCAAAAAAGACAAATGCAACGATCAGAACCAGCATAAATGTAAACAAACGGGAATGTTTCATGTTAAATCTCCTCAAGATATTTTTCGCTGAAAATATAAAATAAAAATCACATAAAAAAAAGTTAAAAGAACAAATCCCGTTCGCCCTTTTTTATCCGTTCAAGGCGTTTCCGGGTCTCCGTTTCCGTTGCGGTATTATTTATTTTACGTAAATTATCCTCAATGACTTCCCAGCCTTTTTCGGCCGTCTTATCCGGCGCGTAATCCAAAAGATATTCTGAAAGGGTCAGAATAGCATTGGGTGTACAATAACGTTTTATAAAACCGGGTACGGAAAATTCCATAAAATGTTCACCCGTACGACCGACACGGTAACATCCGGTACAAAACGAAGGAAGATATCCTTGGTCAAGCAGTTCGTCAATGATCTCATTCAGAGAACGTGAATCATTGATCTCAAATTGCTCGCGATTTAAGTTTTGGGAATCAAACTGATCTTCGGAATAGGAACCCAGTTCCAATTTTGTACCTCCATCGATCTGGGAAACACCAAAAGTCAGGACTTCTTTTCGGATACTGGCCGGTTCGCGGGCGGTTAAGATCATTCCGGTGTAAGGTACGGCGAGACGTAAAATAGCGATCAGACGGGTAAAGTCTTCATCGCTGACTAAGTATTTGGGGTCGACATCCGTGCCGGCTGCCGCCTTGATACGCGGAAACGAGATAGTATGGGGACCGATATTGTACACGGCTTCAAAATGATTGGCATGCCGTACAAGTCCTAATACCTCATAACGCCAGTCGTATAAACCAAACAGCGCGCCGATGCCCAAATCGTCAATACCGCCTTCCATAGCACGGTCTAATGATGTTAAGCGCCAAACGAAATCGCTTTTCGGACCCGAGGGATGATAGTATTTATAAGTCTCGGGATGGTAGGTTTCCTGGAAAACCTGATAGGTGCCGATACCGGATTCTTTAACGATTTTAAAACCCTCAATGTCAAGAGGTGCCGCGTTGATATTGACCCGGCGGATCTCACCGCGTCCTTTTTTTACAGCATAAACGGTTTTTACGGTATGTGCCATAAAATTGGCATCGTATTCAGGGTGTTCGCCATAAACCAGGATAAGACGTTTTTGTCCGTTTTCTTCAAGAGCTTCTACTTCCTGAACGATTTGCTTGTCCATTAGGGTGGTACGAAGCTGATCCTTGTTGGATGTCCGGAACCCGCAGTATTTACAATTATTTACACATTTATTTCCGATATACAGCGGAGCAAACAAAACAATGCGATTACCGTAAATACGTTTTTTTAATGTTTGCGCACCGGTCTTTATCTGTTCAATCAGTTCCGGATCATCCGCATTGATCAGGTCTGCTGTTTCTGCAAGGGACAACCGGTTTTTGTTCAGAGATTTTTGAATAATATCCTGTACCTGTTTCATGGTCGGTTTGGGACGATCAAGAAAATCATGCAGTTCATCAGCATCAATGAACGGCTTCATTGCTATATCCGGAATACGGCATTTTTCAGGTGTGAATTTCATTTAACTCCTTTAATATCTAACATAAAATGTACGGAGAAAAATCATTAAATTACAATATTTTAATGCATGAAATTTGCTGTTTGTTGCAAGAAAAAGGAAAGCATGTTTTTTATTTGCAGAGACCTGCCATGGCAGGTCTCTACAGAATCTTAATATGCAATGTAGTGCCACGCCATGGCGTGGCTCTACATGTTCATTTCCTCGACTGGTCTACTAATAAATAATTACAAAAACTTTATCCGGTTTATCCTGTTATCTTGTCTAAAAAGGAATCTGAAATTTCCTGTCAATAAATAAAAATCCCCTTGCGATTTGGAACAAGGGGATCTTTTGGGTTAATAAACAGAGGCTATTTAGACAATATTTTATTTTATAAAATTCAACAGTATTAATTCCAAATTTTTTTTCTCTTAATTCTTGATTCTTATTCCATATTTCTGTATGCTGTCAAGATATAATAAAACAAGGAGATATTATGTTATCAATTATGTTAGACGTAGCAAACAGTGCTGCTGATGGCGCTATTGGCGGTCGCGGGATTATGAGTTTCCTGCCGTTTATTCTGATTATTGTTGTACTCTGGTTCCTAATGATCATGCCGCAACGGAAACGTCAGAAAGAAACCCAGAAAATGCTTGAAACATTACAGCCAAAAGACAAAGTAGTGACTATTGGTGGTGTTATTGGCGAAATAGTAAAAATTAAAAAAGATTCAGTCATCTTAAAAACCGGTAAAGACATGCAAATAGAAGTTCGCAGATCTGCCATCGCTTCCAAGTTGGTTGCCGAAGTAAAAGACAATTCCGAAACGAAATAAAAAAAGCAAATTAATTAAGCCCGGATCCGCGTATGTGAAACGGGCTCTTTTTTGGGAAACCTATGATCTTACCTATTCGCATATACGGTGACCCCATATTGCGGGAAAAGTTACCTTTGGTCGCATCGCACAAGGAAGTTCTTCCTGTCATTCAGGATATGATTGAAACCATGTATGATGATGATGGTATCGGGCTTTCCGCGAACCAGGCGGGGTATCATTATCGTTTCTTTGTTATTGGGGAAAATGCATTTCAAGACGGACGTCCCGATTCAGTATTCATTAATCCCGAGCTTCTGGAGGTTTCAGAAGATATTTGGGAGTATGAGGAAGGTTGTTTATCGGTACCTGGAATTCGGGAAAAGGTATATCGTCCGAGAACCATCAGAGTTCGCTACACAGATGTAGGGGGAAAAGAGCAAGAAGAAGAATTTAGCAATTTAGCGGGACGGGTGTTTCAGCATGAACTTGATCACCTGAACGGCATCTTTTTTGTTGACCGTATTTCCCCGATTCGACGAATATTGAATAAGAAGAAATTAAAAGCGTTGGCTGAAAAACATACGAAATAGCAATTAATTCAAAGTATAAACCACAAATTTCACAAATTATAGTAAGGAGTATGGAGTGGGTAGTAAAGAGAAGAGAAAATATTCTTCCTGACTTCTGGCTTCTACGATCAATGCGTAACTCCCACCTTCGCCCCGAGGGGTCAGGGGATCAGTATCTGCATTAATGAATGGGCTAATATAAATTGAGACCCTGAATCCAGGCTACGCTACTACGTGCTACGCCCGGCAGGCAAGTTCAGGGTGACGCGAGGGGTGGTTTTGCGCTCCGGCCTGACGGGCCCCGAACATTCGGGACCAGCTGGCGGACGAAGACTGTTCGAAATGACATCAAAAAAGCTATTGACAGCATGCGATTCCCATTTTCTAATCTGTTTCACACAATGGGTTAAGTTTGATAATATTTCATTTAAAAACTTGTTAAAAACTTGCCCCAAGTTTTTTATTAAGATATTGTGACCATGGTCACCAAAATGAATGAATAATCGGCAAAAAGCGCTAAATATCTAAAAACTTGCCTCAAGTTTTTAAATCGGTTCTGTGCTTTTTATCACAAAATATCTCATTTATGGTATAAAATACTTGAATAATCTTGAGTCAAGATTTAAATAACACTAATATTTTTTAATATACATAACGGTAAGTTATATCAGAATCCAAACGGCCGAATTACCCGTTCAAGCAGTCCCTGTGTTTTAGAAATAAGTATTCCATAATTGGTAACGGGAACACCCTGCGCCTGACAATGATGGATACGGCGTTTGAATTCAAGTCCGGTATTCATACATCCATCGCAATGAATGACCAATTTATACTCTGAAAGATTGTCCGGAAAATCATGTCCGGAAGCAATATCAAATTGAATTTCTTTGCCAAGGTAGTCTTTGACCCATTGCGGAATTTTATAGCGACCAATATCATCACATTCTATATGATGTGAGCAAGCCTCGGCAACCAACACCTTATCGCCCGCTTCAAGCTGGTCTAATTGTTGCAAACCCTCGAGAAGAGCCGGCAAGTTTGCTTTATAACGAGCAAATGCCGTAGAAAAAGTCGTAAAGGGGATATCTTCAGGGACATCCGCTGCTGCTTGCAATACGACCTGTGAATCAGTAATGACCAAGACCGGTTTTTGATTCAGCCGGGTTAATACTTCCCGGAGTTCATGCTCTTTAACTGTAATCGCGATAGCATTACGATCAAGGATTTCACGTATTACCTGAACCTGAGGTAAGATCAACCGTCCTTTGGGCGCAGAAAGGTCAATGGGTGTTACGCAGATAACCAGATCACGCGGATAAATCAGATCGCCAATAATAAGCATTTCTTTTTTGAAATAACCCGGAATCAGCGCAATGAGTTTTTCTTTCAGGATATCTATGTGATCAGCATTTTTGGAAGAAACGATCACATAGGGAATTCCTTTATCTTCTAATGCTCCTAATGCTTTTTTCCCCGGTGAATATATATCAGATTTATTAAAAACGATTAAAAAAGGAATATCCATGTCCTTTAATTCACGGATGGTATTCCAATCAGGTTCATCTAAGGTTTCTTTATCAAGAACCAGCATCACCACATCCGACCGCCAAAGTACGCGGCGGGTTGCTTTTACACGCTGTTCGCCCAATTCACCGATATCATCAATACCGGCGGTATCGTAAAATGTTACCGGACCTACGGGTATAAGTTCGTAGTGTTTTGCTACCGGGTCCGTGGTGGTACCTGGAATTTCAGAAACAATGGAAATATCTTGTCCTGTCACTCCATTAATGAGGGATGATTTACCGACATTCCGCCGGCCCAGCAATGTGATAATGAGTCGTTCTCCGCGTGGTGCTGCCATGGCAAAAAAATAAAATAACCTGGAAGTAAAAGCAACTATATTTATTTAGTTAAAACAATTTTTTGGACGTATTTATTCTTTCCAACGGAAATATGTAAAATATATACTCCGCTGGAGAGATCTGATGCATCCACAGGAATATTATAATCCCCGGGTGCATAATTTTTATTTGCTATTTCACGGCATTTCCTGCCAAAAATATCATACAGAGTGATTATTATATCTGCATTCTGATTTAAATGCAACGGCAACACTGCGACGGGATTAAAAGGATTTGGAAACAGCGATCCGATAATACCTTCCGATAATATAAGGTGACCATCCGAAGAAATTGTTATTGTTGCAGTCGTTATATTATGCGACCCTAAATAGTTTGTTTCGTCTGTTCCGTAGCTATTCCATTCCGAAGCGGTATAGGTGGTATTTCCATTTAAAATTTCTGCCTTTCGTACCAAAGTTACATCTTGAGCGAAATATGTAGCAGAACCCACTTCGCCAATGCGATCCACAAGTGTATCATCATAATATAATTCCAGGACGTCATTGCCATTATAAATCATTACAGTCGCATTTGTTACATTTGCTTTCGCTAAAATAACTGAGCTGGCATTTGTGTGGGCAATGACATATACTTCTTTATTCACAAGTGTCCCACTTAGTGTTTCAGTGCGATAGGGTGATGTACCCCCATTTATATAAAGTTTTATAGTGATCTTACTCAGATCGATATCCGCACCGGCGCCATTGTATATTTCCAGGGCTTTATTATATGATGACCCTTCAATATACTCCGAGAAAAAGATCTTCGTACTATCCACAGCCCCGGAGGGTGCGGCGGTTTCGACCGTAATAACATTTGAATATCCGGTTTCTTCTCCTGTTTTATAGGCTTTCACACGATAATAATAGGTAGTGGACGATGCCATGGACGTAACTGTTTCACTAGAATTGTTTCCGACATCTTTGGGTCCGTAATTCGTAATATGATTTGAAAAATTGCTGTTTTCTGAAACATATAATTTATAGCCGGTCGCTTCACTTACTTCAGACCAGTTGGCTGTGAACCTGTCCGATTGAACAGAAGATGCCGTTTGCGCAGTGGGTGCTTCAAAGCTTTCACTTGCAGTATTCCAAATGGAATCAACATATTCCGGATGATCTATAAAGGGATTGCGATTCTCCTGGATCGCATATACCGCTTCAATGCGATCGAGTTCTTTTTGACTCACCGGATCGTCGTGATGCCAGTTGAGCAGCATGGAAACGGCCCAGTCTTCTAATTCGCATTTATTGCTCATTGGGAACACATCCCATCCGGAATCTTCGGTATAATACCGGGTGCTCATATAAAAATAGGTGCGTGCTAAATCACCTTTATATTCATCAATGGGTTCAAATACTGTTCCGGCATAACCTAATCCGGATCGGGCATCACCCTTTTTAGAACCGTTTTCGGTGGTATAATCCACAACAGCACCAACCTCGCCATAAGGTAAATTATTGCGATGGCTGTTGGAATATGCTTGTACCGGATAGAGGTGAAACAGGTCCGTGTACATCGGGTAAGTCTCATTTGCCCAGCTTTTTGGCCAGGAATGCTCGCGATTATAAGTAGTATAAACATCCGAACTGATATTCCCCTGCTGGTCTTCGTTATAATCAAAATCTATACCCGTGTACATATCCCAAATCTTTTCAGGCCCATAGGTGGCAACCGGTCGTACATCTGTCGTCGCAAAGGCAGTCCATACTTGTTTATAGGTTTTTTCTGTATGTCCATCGATGATATTGTGCAAAGCTAAACGCAGGTCGTTTCCGGATAATCCGGCAGCATCATCAT
>JAUXEL010000072.1 GCA_030620575.1 Fidelibacterota bacterium | reverse complement strand
AACTCTCATGGTGTGACGGGCGGTGTGTACAAGGCCCGGGAACGTATTCACCGCGGCATGATGGTCCGCGATTACTAGCGATTCCGACTTCACGCAGTCGAGTTGCAGACTGCGATCCGAACTGAGATCGGCTTTTTGAGATTGGCTTACCCTCGCGAGTTCGCGACTCATTGTACCGACCATTGTAACACGTGTGTAGCCCCAGACGTAAGGGACATACTGACTTGACGTCATCCCCACCTTCCTCCCGTTTAACACGGGCAGTATCCTTAGAGTCCCCAGCATTACCTGATGGTAACTAAGGATAGGGGTTGCGCTCGTTGCTGGACTTAACCAAACATCTCACGACACGAGCTGACGACAGCCATGCATCACCTGTCATAACGTCTCCGAAGAGAAAACCTGCTTTCACAGGTAGGCGCTAAGATGTCAAGTCTGGGTAAGGTTCTTCGCGTTGCATCGAATTAAACCACATGTTCCACCGCTTGTGCGGGCCCCCGTCAATTCCTTTGAGTTTCAGCCTTGCGACCGTAGTCCCCAGGCGGTACACTTAACGCGTTAGCTACGGCACCGAAGGGGTTAGATCCTCCGACACCAAGTGTACAACGTTTAGGGCGTGGACTACCAGGGTATCTAATCCTGTTTGCTCCCCACGCTTTCGCGCCTCAGCGTCAGAACTGCGCCAGTAAGCCGCCTTCGCCACCGGTGTTCTTCCTGATATCTACGCATTTCACCGCTACACCAGGAATTCCGCTTTCCTCTCTTGCACTCAAGACTCCCAGTTTCAGACCCAGATCAACAGTTAAGCTGTTGGATTTAAAATCTGACTTAAGAACCCGCCTACGTGCCCTTTACGCCCAGTAATTCCGGATAACGCTTGCTCCCCCCGTATTACCGCGGCTGCTGGCACGGAGTTAGCCGGAGCTTTCTTGTTAGGTACCGTCAGAAGCGGAGGGTATTAACCACCACTCTGTTCTTCCCTAACGACAGACCTTTACACACCTAAATGCTTCATCGGTCACGCGGCGTTGCTGCGTCAGGGTTGCCCCCATTGCGCAAAATTCCCCACTGCTGCCTCCCGTAGGAGTCTGGGCCGTATCTCAGTCCCAATGTGGCTGATCATCCTCTCAGACCAGCTACTGATCGTAGCCTTGGTGAGCCATTACCTCACCAACAAGCTAATCAGACGCAGACCCATCCAAAGGTGAGAGCCGAAGCCCTCTTTCATCTTAAAAAAACAATCTAAGATTATATGCGGTATTAGTGTCAATTTCTCGACGTTATCCCCCGCCTCTGGGTAGGTTATCTACGTGTTACTCACCCGTTCGCCAGTTTCCACTTCAAGCAAGCTCGAAGTCTTTCCTAGACTTGCATGTGTTAAGCACGCCGCCAGCGTTCATCCTGAGCCAGGATCAAACTCTTCATTGTATTATATTATATTTAATAATTTTACTTATCAAACCTTGACAAACTACTTTGTCAAACTGAACTCATATTGAATCACGCATAACATACACCCTGATTTTCAAATAACTGCGTTTTCGACGACAGCCTTTAATAATACTTTAAGCGAAATTAAATGTCAAGTTTTTAATAACTTTATTTCATTGTTTTTTCGTTTAAATCATTATCAAAAAGCCGTGAATTATAAACCCTTTATCGATGAATGTCAATACTTTTTCAACGTTTTTTTATCCTTTTTTTCAGTATGTTAATAACCCCCTCGATTTGAGTATTTTAGGGGAAAATAAAAATACAAAATTACCTATATATCATCTGTTTAATTACTTGTTTTGAACAGTATTTGATCGATTAAATTATAAAGAAGAAAAATATGAGATAAATTGATAAATAATGTTTTAATAAAAATTCCGATAAAGTAAAAATACTTATGTGAAATTTTTATAACGCTAATATTGGAGATTCCCGGGAAACAATAAAATATGCTACGAATTAATAGCAATTTATTACTTAATACCCGTTGTGTGAAACACAAATTCAAGTCGCAAATTATCAAAAATACCCATGAATAATGTCATCTCGACCCCCGAGGGGTTGGGGGATGATTAACGACATTTAAAAGTCCCTTGTGACGACAATTAAAATTCCCTTTTTCTCCCCTCCTATTTTAGGAGGGGGCAGGGGGTGGTAACTATTACCTTTTTTCCTTCCCGTATAGAAATATATAATTGAGACCCCGGGTCTTAGCTCTGCCAAGGCTACGCACGCCCGGGGTGACGCGAGGGGTGGTTTTGCACTCCGGCCTGACAGGCGTAGCCCGCCCCGACCCCGAATTAATCGGGGCGGAATGACGGTATTTTTTTGTTCAGGATCTCATACAATACAGCAATCAGCAGATAGCTGATAATCCGTTTATCATGGCGTAAGGTAATGAAGCCGGATATCTTCTACCTTCTTATTCCACTCCATAATCTTGTCCGTACTTTTCAGCAACAAAATCAATATCCTTATCTCCCCGGCCGGAAAGATTAACCAGAATAGTTTGAAATATACAATGCTTATATTTTCATCAATATTCCGGATATAGATTTAAATACATGAAAATCATGTGATATTTTTTGAACTCAAATATTTTCAGTTCTTGTGTCGGAAATTTTATCCGAGAAACGTTTTGAGCATATCCACAATACCGTCGGTATCCTTGATGGAATAATAGATATAGGTGCCTTTGCGCTTCTTCGTTATGATGCCGGCATAGCGGATCTTCGTCAGATGCTGTGATATGGTAGCAGTATGAACATCAATACATGTTTCTAATTCCTTGACAGGTGTGGCCCCGTTTTTTACCAGTCCGCGTAATATGGACAAACGTACCGGATGTGCAATTGCTCTTAATATTTCAGCTTTACGTTCCAGGATTTCATAATCTTTTCCATTTTTCATATTTCACCTCATTATTAATTTCTAAAACATATATTAAATATAATCTATTATACTTCCAAAACAATGTAAAAATTTAATTAACATGTAAAAAAAAATATATTATACTTAATCCGAATTTTTCCCGCATTGGGCTTAAATTAATAGTTCTTGCATAATGATTTGAAAAAAATTAAAATATAAATACGGATAAGTATTAACAGCTTTTTTATACAATTATTTGCAGCAGATGCGAAGGTCTTTAATATAATAAAAAGACGCATGCATTATAGGAAGAACATCATAAAAAAGGAGTATAGTATGAATTGGTATCTAACAGTAATAAAAAATTACGTTGGGTTCAAGGGACGGGCAAGACGAAAAGAATATTGGATGTTTATATTATTCAATATGATTTTTATGATCGTAGCACTCGTTCTTGACAATATGTTAGGGACTACTCAAAATGCCCTACTATATGAAGATATTGGATACGGACTAATATATGAACTTTATACCTTGGCAGTTTTTCTCCCCGCTTTAGCAGTCCTCGTGAGAAGACTTCACGATGTCGGGAAAAGTGGCTGGATGATTCTAATCACTTTAATTCCAATAATTGGAATAATTTGGTTGTTTGTTCTTCTTGTAACTGAAGGAGATCTGGTCGGGAACAAATATGGTCTAAATCCGAAAGAAATAAGCTGACTTATCAAAAACAAGTCCATAATATAAGCTATGCCTAATGAGGGATAAAGTGCCGGTCTGAAAAATGGCACAATAATAAATATTGTACTACTTTGAAAATTAGCTGCAGTAATATTTCACACTGCATTTAGGCATGCCCTTTAGTCGAAATGGAAAATCACAAAAATACAAATATGAGGTTATATAAATGCATTCAGCGGCTATTTTTATAAATATTTTCGCTCTCATTTGTTTAATTATTGCCTTGATCAAGGATAAGGCGAAAACAAAACAATCACTCATCATAGCAGTAAAATCATTTATCCGCATTATTCCAACCGTTCTTATTATGATACTCTTGATCGGTTTATTATTAGAATTTGTTCCACCGGGTGAAATTTCCAGGATCGCGGGTGAACAATCAGGATTTAGCGGGGTACTCCTTCTTGCTTTATCGGGAGCAATCATGCATATTCCCTCCCTGATCTCATTTCCCTTAGGGGCGTCACTTCTTGAAAGTGGAGCTTCGGTTACTGCGGTTGCTGCTTTCATTGTTACATTAACCATGATCGGCACCATTACATTACCCTTGGAAATAAAAGAGCTGGGAAAGAAAATGGCTTTATTGAGGAACGGGATAAGTTTCATCATTGCACTTGTTATTGCTTTTATAATGGGGGTGATACTATGAAAGAGAATATGAAAGAAAAGCAAAAAAAAGGAATGATACGGGATGTGATCATTTTGGGGATCACTCTGATCATTATGGTTATCTTGCTGTCAATTTTTCCTGATAAACGCGAAGTGGTAACGACAACATCCCGGGACTTCTTTATTGAAATGATTTGGATACTTCCCGGTGTGATGGTGTTGATGGGACTTTTCGCGGTGTGGGTGCCAAAAGAAGTTATTGTAAAATATTTAGGGAAAACGTCGGGAATAAAAGGGATTTCTCTTGCCATACTTTTTGGTGCATTACCGACAGGTCCTCTTTATATAGTTTTTCCTATGGCCGCAGCCTTGATAAAAAAAGGCGCCCGCGTTTCCAATATCATTATTTTTCTTTCGGCATGGGCCTGTATTAAGATTCCTCAGGAAATGGTGGAACTCCGATTCCTTGGACTAAAATTTATGCTGGCAAGACTCATTCTAACAATTATTTTTGTCATTATCATGGGCGTATTTATAGAGCAACTCATGAAATGGAGTGATAAAAAAGTAAACAAAGTTACCGAAGGTAAAGATAATGCAGATGTTTGATCTTAAAGCTATGGTATCATATCCCTACGAGGGAAGAGATAAAAATGTATTTTATAAGGCAAAGGAATTCAAGACAAGAATTATTGAGCTTCCACCCGGTGGAAAGATATCAGCATGTGAAATGGCCTCTTATGTTATTTTCTATATTATTGAAGGGAAAGTAGAGGTAAGGGTCGATCAGGAAGACATGACCATGAAAGAAGGGCAGTGTGTTATTACTGAACCGGCAACATTGTCGATGAAAACAGATGATGGCGTTAGAATTATGGGCATACAGGTAATGAAAAGTTAATATTTATGGCAAATATGAATGATTGTAACAGCAGGAAAATGCTTATTTATTACAAAATGGAAATAAAATAATGAAAATGGATCGAAAAAACAGACAAAGAATTCTAATGATCAATGCATTTTTAGTCGCTCTTTTATTTGGATTGGTTTCATTAAACAAAGAAGTTTTAAGACCTTTACTGGATCATAACCCATTTGCGGGCATTTTAACAGGAAGTTTCCCGAATTTTATAGCTGTTTATATTATCAGTCTTGCTCTTGTGAATGCAGTTGTGACGAAAAAGCCCAAATATGAACGCCTTATTGCTTATATAAGTTCTTTACTGGTATTTGCAATATTGACAATTGAAGAGTTTATACCCCTATGGGGTGCAAGTACCCAATATGATCCATTTGATATTTTAGCAAGCGGATTAGGCTGTTTATTAGCGATTTTAACTTTTGAACTAATTATTTTGAAGCGAAAAAACAAATGCCATTCCGATAAATATCGGGATTCTGATGAATCTATAACGTAAATAAACAAAGTTAATATTTATGGCAAATGTGAATGATTATAGTAGCGGAAGAATACTTATTGATGCAAAACGGGCTATTTATGCTCTGAAATTTGTAAAAATTCCTCTTATCGGTCCGCTCATTGGTAAGAAATTATTGAATAGTATAAAAAGTTTCGAACCGCAACTGAAGGATATAAAAACGGTATCTACCTTAATTCAAGGATCAAAAAAATGTGCAGTGGGAGAACGTGTTTGCAGAGCAATATACAAAAATTCAGAACCTACCGAATCGATATTTTTGAATGAATTGGCTGAAGAGATGGTCAGGGTTGGTAAAGCACAATATGTAACAAAAGAAGAAGCAATAAACACATTAAAGAAATATCCCGGCAAACCATTAATTTTATCAAAAGTATCCAACAAATATATGGAAATATGCCCTTCGGTATCAAGCAAATGCGTATATTGGGAAATGGAAAAACAGGGTTTGAAATGTTTACATCGTTAGGGGTTTCTTTAGCAACTTTTTGAAATGCTTCAAATATTCCCCAATATATCATTGATATTTAATACGATCCATGCAATATTTATTCACTAAGCAAAAGGATAGTCATGCAACATGAAATTACCGAAAAATCCCGTTTACTGAATTCCAAAGGTGTTCTAAGTCATCCCGGCTGGGCAAAGGATTTACTGTTTGAGTATGATCGGAATGATATTAAGGCGCCGAAATTTAAGATCAAAGAGTGGGATTATTACTGTGTGCTGAATGAGAATGTAGGAGCATCTTTCACAATCGCCGATAACGGTTATATGGGTTTTGTTGCCGTTACAGTATTAGACTTTGACAAACCCGAAGAAATTTCCGGTGATCTGATCACATTCTTTCCCGTGGGAGCATTCAATATGCCATCTACATCGAAAAGTGGTGATGTGATCTTTGAGAACAAGAAGATTTCACTGAAATTTCTCCGTTGGAAAGAAGCCCGGATCATTGAGATAAACTTTGCCAATTTCAAAAACAGTCAAGCGCTCAGAGGGAAGATCCTTTTGTCACATCCGAACTCCTATGAAACCATGGCCATTGCGACACCTTTCCATAGAAACAAGCATGCGTTTTATTACAACCAAAAAGTTAACTGCATGCCTGCCAAAGGAGAATTGACCATCGGAGACCGAAAGATCGAATTCAATCCCGGGACATCCTTTGGTGTTCTGGACTGGGGGCGCGGCGTCTGGACATATGATAATACCTGGTATTGGGGATCGGCATCAGGTAAAGTCAACGGCAACCTTTTCGGCTTTAATATCGGCTACGGCTTTGGCGATACCTCAAAAGCAACTGAAAACCTGATATTTTATAACGGCAACGTTCACAAACTCGATCAGGTTGAGTTTCACATCCCAACCGACAGTTTTCTGAAACCTTGGAAATTTAGCAGTAATGATTCACGATTTAAGATGGATTTTATGCCAATTATTGATCGGAATTCCAACACCAACCTGTTATTTCTACAATCAGATCAGCACCAGGTCTTTGGTCGTTTTTCCGGAAAAGCTGTTTTGGATGACGGCCAGGAGATTATCATCAAAGATTTCCCGGGATTTGCAGAAAAAGTGAATAACCGGTGGTAGAAAGATAATCTTTCTTTCATACGGATGCTTTGTGTCGCTGCATCTTACATTTCACACGTTAAATGACATATAGTATACCTCGTTGATATTTAAATAAACAAGAAATACCCGTTGTGTGAAATTAAGGATATTTTAGCTTTTATGTAATATCCTTGTCCTTAAAGGCTGAACAAGGATTAACCCGTCTACGTCCCGATATTCATCGGGACAAGATGACAAAGGCACAAAGAAAGAGGATTTAAGACTTTGCTCAATGTATAAGAATAGCCACAGGTATGAGGACTTGTTGTTATATAACTCGATTGAATTTCTTCTACCTTCCCTTTGTCCACTCCCCGCCCCGAGGCTTAGGGATCGGGGAGGGGAAATTGCTAATGTATCTCTAACGATCCTGCCACTAACAGAATAAACTACCCGAAAGTTTTTTTCAACCTCTGAAAACATGTTGAACCCCGCTGGGGTTCTATGTCAAATAAGCGCATTGTGTCTATAATATTCAACCGCTCTGCGGTTGTTTGCTAATTTGCATAAAATATGTATTATTGCCTATCCGGCGTAGCCCCGATGATTCGGGGCGAAAATGGATTCAACCGCTCTGCGGTTGCTTGATGATTTGTAAATATACCCCCGAGAACCCCGTCAGGGGTTCAATATTGTTTTACCCCGGATGCAATCCGGGGTAAAACTCCCTCCCCGAACAACCCCAGCGGGGTTGAACAAGTTTCTCCTTATTTTTCTTTGCTTGTACAAAGAAAAGTAATCCCGCTTCGCACCCCGAATAATCGGGGTGAAGGAGAGTTCGAAATGACATCAAAAAATTATTGACAGCATGCAATTTCCATTTTTTAATCTGTTT
>JAUXEL010000064.1 GCA_030620575.1 Fidelibacterota bacterium | reverse complement strand
TGGACAAATGGCTCAACAGATGCTATCATTGTAAATAATGAGATACATGCCGGAGCTCGCGGTATTTCAACCTATATTGCAGGTGAATGTAAATTTAACGATAACACCGTTTATTTGCACCCGGCTGCCACTACATACTCTTATGCATATGGTATTTACCTTTCTTGGGTAGAATCTACGGAAGTTATGAATAATGTAATTTACGGATTGGAAAAAACAACCACAGCTACCAAAATGTGTGGTATTTCAACCGCAAGTCACCCTGCAGGATCAGTATTCAGTATTGTAAATAATATGATCAATGTTGGAGCTGCAGATGAAACTCATCCGGTTTATGGATTAGGTATGGTTTCAGCAAGCAATCAAAGAAGTTTTAAGGTTTACAATAACACGTTTGTTTTAAACGAAAATGTAAGTACCTCAGCTTGCCATGGTATTGGTCATTCTTCAACCGGATCGGTTGATATTGATTTGAAAAATAATATTATTATTAATAATCATTCAGGAAATACCGCTTCTTCAGCTATAGCTTTAACACTAGCAACTGATGTTCTTTCATCAAATAATAATGTTTTAGTTTCTAATCAGAATTTTGTCAATTATCATGGTACTGATTATGCTGACCTTGCTGCATGGCAAGTTGCCGGACAAGATGCCGGTTCTGTTTCTAAAGCAGTCACATTTGCTTCTGCTACTGACCTGCATTTAGCAGCACCTTCAGATACTGATCTTGACCTTGTTATGCCCGCTATTGCAGGCATTAATGTGGATATTGATGGCGATGACCGCGGCGTATTTTATGCCTATGCCGGTGCAGACGAAGGATCAGCATATCCTGCAAATAATGATTTACATATTGGATTTAGTGATGATTCAGATCTTGCAAACTGGGTAAAAGATGCATGGGAAGCAGTTTCAATTAATGCTGACCTCAATGCTCTACAGTTCGCTGACGGTGGTTGGGGAGCAGGCCTAAAACGTGCCGTTAATGCAACTTCCGGCTCTATTTACAAACTGACCTTGTACGTTGAAACATCTGGTTGGGATGCCGGTAATATGGATGTATCCGTTGAAGGATTAGGAAATGATCTGGTCAAGAAGTCCATTATTTCAGAAGGCACACAGACAGAAATCTCGCTCATTGGTATTGCCGACGGTGAAACCGGAAATATCTACTTATCAGGATCTTATCCGGGTACACATCCCGATACAGTCTGGGTGGACAGTCTATCATGGGATGACCAGTATATGGATGTTATTCCTTCAGAAACCATTGCAGCTGCAAAAGGTTTTTCATACCCCGATTATGTTGCATGTACAGGTATTGTAACATGTACTACCATAGGAGCTCCAATCTTCATGCAAGATGGGACTGCTGGTGTCTCACTCTATGATTGGGATTTTATCAATGACGGTATTGTAAAAGAAGGTGACGAGATACTTGTTGTCGGACAACGTTCTGATTATAAAGGTCTTGTTCAAATTCAAAAAACAGATGAGAATTATGTTGTCCTGAGTGAAGGTAATCCTGTTGTTCCTACCCTTATTACGGTACCTGATCTGGATAGCCGTGACTATCAGGGCATGCTTATCATAGTAGAAGATGTTGATACGGTCGGTGGTTTTAGTTGGCCTAGTTCAGGCAGTAGTGCTAGCATTACTTTAACAGACGGTACGAACGAATTCACTATGCGAATTGATAGTGATGGTGAAATGGATGGAGCTACACCTCCTAAATTTTGGCCGCTTGATCTTATCGGTGTAGTCGGTGAATATAACGATCCGCAGGTTATGCCGCGTTATATGGAAGACTTCATTGTGAATCAGGCTCCCGCTGATTTTACTATTCTGAATCCGGCTGATGAAACAGTTGTTACTTCACTGGATGATCCTGTTTTTGTGGATCATGTCATCGAAGGTGATACGGTAAAAACACTGTTCGTCAATTGGACAGAAGCTGTTGATCCTGATGCGGGTGATACCGTAACATACGAACTCATGATTAGCCCGGACGGACCGGATGAAGCATTGATCACCCTTGATACAGCATTCTATATCGTAATTGATGAAGAAACACCATATAGTATGAACGGAACCTATGAAGGTTACATTGTCGCGACCGATCTGTTTAGCAATATAACTCACAGTGATACGATAACATTCACCTTTGATTTCCCCGCTCCTCCGCTGGTTACTTTTGCGGATGTTGTTCTGATCGACGGCGTACCGAAAATGTATGCAATGTTCGATATACCGTTTATGGCAGCTCCGGCTAACTTCAAATTTATCGATTGGAGTGATGGAGCTTCTGTTTCAAATCCGACCGGAATGGAATTCTTAGGCGGGAATGCTATCCTGCTTTCAGGTGCTTTGGTCGAAGATCATTATGTTTCATTAATCTATAGCGGTGTAGTTGCACCCGGTGAAACTGTTACGGTTGACGATACAACAAAAGCTATTGATGTATTGATTCCTTTCAGCGAAAATCATCCTGAAGACGTAACAACCATTGAAACATTTGAAGCAAATACCGGTACATTCTGGGCTCCGACAGGATCCGGATCAACTAATGGTATTTTAACCTCTTCCACCTTCGCAGTTTCTGCAGACGAAGCTTACGTTGGTGAAAAATCCGGTAAACTGGATCTGAAAGATGATTCAGCTGTAACCGGTGGTTGGTATGTACGTCTGTATCACACACTGGCATATACTGTACAAGCAAATTCGAAATTAATGATCATGGTTAAAGGTACAAATGCTAATGTTGAGATGCGTCTGTCAGTTAAAGACACCGGATATGAACAAGGTCCGTGGAAATCAGTCTCTGTCTCTGCAGATGATTGGCAGGTAGTCAGCTTTGATCTCTTAAATGACGAAGCTGAAGGCTGGATTACTGGTAATGGAATCATCGAAGGTGAAACCGTCAAAATCGAAGGTATTCACATGCGTTGTTCAGAAGATGCCGATGTCGTCCTCTATGTTGATGAATTCACAGAACGTAAGGTTTTGAGCGCTGTTGATGTAACATTAAATGTTATTATGAAACAACAGTATGAACTTGGTAAATTCAATCTTGCAACAGACTTTGTTGACGTAGCCGGAACCATGAATGGTTGGGGCGGTACCGTAATGGCAGACTTTGACGGAGATACAACGTATTCCGTTGTTCTACCATTAATGCCATACTCAGAACACGCATTCAAGTTCCGTATTAACGGCTCATGGGATGATGGAACCTGTGAATTCCCATCAGGTGGACCCAATCGTGAATTAACAATCGGTACAAGCAGTAGCAGTCATACTTACTGGTATAATGATGATACCTTGGAAGTTGCTATTGACGGTATTCCGGTTGAATTCGCATTGCATCAAAACTATCCGAACCCCTTCAACCCAACAACCACGATTAATTTTGATCTTCCTGCAGCAGCAGATGTCAAGTTAGTCATCTATGATATTGCCGGACGTAAGGTACGTACCCTTGTCAATGGTAATAACATTGAAGCCGGGTATAAGAAGATCGTTTGGAATGGTCGCGATGACTTTGGTAATGGTGTCGCAACCGGTATGTATATTTACCGAATCATAGCAGGAGACAATGTTGACGTCAAGAAGATGACCTTCCTGAAATAAACAAATGTAACCTGTTTACATATAAAGAAAGGCTGTCATTGACAGCCTTTCTTTTTTATTATATAATTATCCTCAGCATTCCCCCCGTCATCCTGAACTTGGTTCAGCCCCGCAGGGGTCCCGAAGGGAGATCTCTCCAACGATTGCGATACAGATCATTGATAGATTTTACAACTATTATCTTATGAGTATGAAAATTTCGCATGTACATATTCTTGGATAGAGAATCGTCAAATACATATCAATGCGTGCAAAAAAATTGGATTGTCCGAATATTACTGCATAATGTGACAGTTACAGAAATCTTGACCTCAAATTAATCGGGACAGGATGACATGGGGGTGTTTTCAGGGCGGGATAACGCTATTGGGGCCAAGGTCCTATTATGGAAAAATAACAAACAATATCATTACAACAATTCATATTGGATAAACAAATCCAAACAGGGCAACCACAAGGGATTGCCCCTACGCAAAATATATATTAACACAACCCCATCAACCAACGCGGTCACCCTGCCCCGAATTAATCAGGAAAGAAGGGTTGTCCTGTCCAAAAGCCTTATCTTGTAAATCCTGTTATCCTGTCTAAAAAAATTTATCTTGTCTTGAATTTTATTTCGATGTATAAAAAGTACTGGAAATAATCTCCATCTGACGCAGAAAAACTGCTTTACTCTGACCCGGAGCATACATCATACAGTCAATTAAATAGGTTCGATTGGTTACACCATCATAAAAATAGAACATGGTAAAGGGACCGCCCATTAATTTTGTCGGGTGTCCCCAGAGTCCGCGGATATTATTTACGATCACGCCGCTCCACTCTACCGTGCGATAGCGTGCATAGGATTTTTCAATATAGATCTTATCCATCAGGTTCATCATCAGCCAGTATTTCATCCGGAGTGCCCAGTCCTCGTCAATTACCTTGTTAAATCCCCCGTCATGCCAGTAAACTATAATATTGCGCTGAGGATTTGGACAACCTAAGTGAAGAATATGCCTGCTTGAATCTACATAGATAATTTCATAATCATGCGGTAAACGAAAGGAAAAGCCAAACTGTTCAAAGATGGATTCAGATAATTCCTTTTCTTCCGCAATATGGTAAATTTGATTGAACTGAGAAGATAAAAAGCCATTATTAATTGCTTGATAGACCGTCCTCCCCTCGTTGCGGACAAATTCCAATAATTCTTCCTTTGTATTTGCCAACAGCAACATATAGGTCTGCCGGTCAGCATATTTATTGTATTCATAGAAAAATATTTTTTCACCGGAAATGACTCTGCTACGTACAGATTCACTGATACTTTTCTGAATAAACGTTGAAATTTTATCCCGGCCGTTTAATGTGGCAACCAACAAGACGAGTTTGTCATCCTTGTGTTCCTTGTAATCTTCAAGTGCTATCCTTGAAAAATAAAATAATTGTTCAATTTGCGGGGTGCGTATTTCAAATTCTACTTTTTTCGAGATATCTTCTTCAATAAAATCCCATAGATCATCATTCACCAGCGTCATAATGGCAATATCACTTCCATCAGCTAAAGGTTTATAATCACCGCAGGAAATAGATAGAAAAAGGACGAGCAAACAAAGAAATATTCGCTTTTTCATTTTTATACCTCCGTAGAATTGGCTTTCTGTTGAATGGTTTCCAGTTTTGCCTGTGTTTTAGATAAAATATCTTGACAATATGCGCTTAATTCCGATCCTTTTTCATAAAGTGAAAGAATAGTTTCCAGCGGTGTTTCCTCATCTTCAATTTGCTTTACAATGGCTTCCAGTTCTTGCATTGCTTCTTCAAATGTTTTTTCTTTACTCATGATATTATCCTTTTTTATCGCATTGAGTTACACTTGCATCCGCACGTCCATCATTAAATTCTATACCGATATTATCTCCCAGGGAAAGCGCATGAACAGAACGGATCAATTGACCATTATTATCTCTTATAAGTGCATACCCTTTTTTTAAAACATGGCTGGGTGAATATGCCCATAATTTGCCGCTTATCCCATCATAACGGACTTTTTTATATTTAATATGGTTCCTTACCCCGCCTTCGAGCTGCCTGCGCAGTGATTGGATTTTATCGCTCCAGGACATAATGGTATCTGACATTCTCCGTGATGATAAATATCGCTGTATATCCTGAAAACGACGATGCTGTTTTTCGATAAAATATTCGATGCGTGACGTAAGTGAATAATCTAATTGGTTTAATTTATTTCGCACATCCCGCCAGGATTTACAGACTGTTTCTGCCGCATTGGTCGGTGTAGACGCGCGATAATCTGAGACATGATCAACAATAGTCGTATCCGTTTCATGTCCGATACCTGTAATAAGGGGCAAGGGATAATCAGCTATAAAACGTGCTAATATTTCATCATTAAATTCCCATAGATCCTCGATGGAACCTCCGCCACGCGCACAGATCACGCAGTCCGGATGTAGCGTATTATTCAGTTCTTTCAAAGCATCAATAACGGTTTGAGCTGCTCCTTTCCCCTGTACTCTCGCAGGAGACAGAGTGAGCCGAACATGAGGTGCATCCTGACGAAAAACATGGAGCATGTCCTGAAGGGCAGCTCCTGTCGCACTCGTTACAATGCCAACATGCATAGGATATTCCGGAATGGCTTTTTTTCGTTCCGAATCACACAAGCCTTCTTCTACCAGCCTCGCTTTTAAGGCCTCAAATTGAATATATAGCTCACCGCGTCCGGCATCCTGCAATGATTGAATAATAAACTGATATCGGCCATGCGGTGCATATACACTCAGGCGGCCATATACAATAACTTCCATTCCAAGCACAGGCTGTGTGCGTAGCTCTTGGGCTGTTCTGCGCCAGATAACCGCCGGCAATACCGCTCCGGGATCTTTTAATACCAGATAAATATGTCCGCTACTGTGAAATTTGCACTCTGAAATTTCAGCACGGATAATGATATCCGAAATTTCATTTTCCAATTTGGCTTTAATCTGAGCTGTAATGTCTGATACACTTTGAATATTTAACATGGCAAGGGAAAATACAGAATATTGGATAAGGTTTAAAGGTTTTTTTTACTTGGTTTTCCTAAATAATTCTTAGAAGAAGTTTAGGGTTTAGGGTTTAGGCTTGCCCTCCCCCGAACATTCAGGGCCAGCTGGCGGAGAAGGAGAGGTTTTTCTTGCCTGTATAAAAAAAGAGACTGTCAGACAGTCTCTTTTATTTAATATTTAGCGATTTTTCTTTTTATGACGATTTTTTCTTAAACGTTTTTTCCGTTTATGATTACGGATCTTGCTTTTTTTTCTTTTTCTACCGCAGGGCATTAACCTATCTCCTTATAAGACCTTTTTCAAATTTGCATTTACCCGTTCTTTTAAAGATTCAGAAGCTTTAAAATAAGGCAAATAATGTTCAGGAACCTGAACCGTTTCGCCTGTTGATATATTACGGGCTGCTTTTGCTTTACGTGTTTTCAAAATAAAGTTTCCAAAACCCCGTAAGTCAACCCGTTCTCCCTGAATCAAGGCTTCACTAACAACAGAAATGAAACCCTCAATAACCGCTTCTGTCTCAACCTGGGTTAAGCCTGTAGCTGCCGATATTTCTTTTACAATGTCTGATTTTCTCATAGCCGTGTAAGATAGTTTTTTTTTAAAGTTTATGCAAGTAATTTTATTGAATCCGGACCTTATCTCCCGGATATATCTTTGAATAGTTCATGCTTGGATTTATTTTTTTTAATTCACTTACAGAAATCCCGTAACGGCGGGCGATCCGCTCAAAAGAATCTCCGGATTTTACCGTATAATATTGTTTTGCCATTTCGTAACTGTTGCCTTTGGGTATCCAAATATTCAGCTTTTGCTTCGGATAAATATGTTCTTTATAAACCAACCCGTTCCATACCCGGATTCGCGATGCGCGTGTATCGTATATTTCTGCAATTTCACCGAGAGTATCACCGGGTTTCACAACATAAATGATCTTTCGATATGAAGCGGACAGATCCGGTTTACCGCTCCGTGATGAGGAAGAGCTATTATTGCTGTATACATTACTCGAAGCAAGATACGATGATCCACCCTGAGATATAATTAGCTTCTGACCAATATAAATACGTGATTTATTTTTCAGTTTATTGGCTTCCATGATATTCTGAATCGTAATGCCATATTTTAAGCTGATTTCAGATAAAGTATCTCCGGCTTTTACTTTGTAAACAATATGAGTTGGCAGGGCTTTCATCGCATTCAGTTCATTAGCTAAGACAAATCGCTTCCCTTTAGGAAGCCGAATCACATATTTGTATGCCGGTGTATTAAGTTTGCGTAATTCAGGATTTATCCCTTTGAGTTTATCATAGCTGATTCCGCATACGCGGGCAATTTTTTCCAATTCATAACTGTTGTTAAGGGTTAAGGTATCAAAATCACCCCAAATGGGTTTTGGTTTATAATTGGCAAAAGCATATTTTTCCGGGTCCATGCTGATAGCGGCAACAGCCATAATATGCGGAATATATTGACGGGTAGCGCGCGGCAGGGTCTTCATTTTCCAATAATCCCGGGTATGTTCAGCGCGTATCGATCGTCCCACTCGCCCTTCTCCGGCATTAAAGGCTGCCATAACCAAATACCAATCATTAAACTCTTCATATAAATACAATAGATACCTTGCGGCGGCCTCTGTTGCCTTGATAGGATCGCGACGCTCATCCACCCAGTAATCATATTTCAGTCCAAAGCTTTTTGCCGTATAACTCATAAATTGCCATTGACCGGTTGCACCGACATTGGATCTGGCATCCGTTTTCATTTCACTTTCAAGCATACTTAAGTAAATAAATTCCTCGGGGACATTGTTGTCCCGTAGTATTTTGCGAAATAAACGTTCATATACGGCTTTTGTTTTAATCCAGTTTTGCATGTCGCCACGACGCTTTGTGTTAAACATTTTAATAGAGGGCTCAACACGGTTGTTAATAATGATCGGGATATGGCCGTCCCGGTCTTCCAACACAACATAATCTTTATTTCCGTCACTGGCAAAATAATCATCTGTCAGACTGGCCATTGCTTCCTGCAGATCAGAGAGGGAAAATTTCTCATGTAATTCACGCATTTGCGGCGCATATTCTTCAAATTCATTGATAATTTTATTCGTGAATTCCGTAAATTGTGCATACTGAATTTGATCCATATTGTTGTAGGATTCAATTATTGCCAAGAGATCAAAAATAATACTTAGCTGAAATTCAACTTCCAGTGAATCCTCATCTTCCTGTGCAAATAAAGCATCAACATAATGCACCTTCGCCTGGGTCAGAGATTGATCAAAGGGACATAATAATTCAATGGGTTCGCTGACATTCGCTGTTTCGGTGGAAGATTCATTCTGATTCGAACCGG
>JAUXEL010000079.1 GCA_030620575.1 Fidelibacterota bacterium | reverse complement strand
GGGGCGAAGACTGAAAGGTTGAAAAGGCGAATAAGAGTTGAAAAGGCGAATAAGAGTTGAAAAGTTGCTTGTCGGACGTATCCGCCAGCCCCGAAGCTTCGGGGCGACCGTTCCGTGAAAATTCAATTATCACAGGAGCATTGAAAATATATGAACAAACAACCCATCATTATCATTGTCGGTATGACAGATAAACGCATTATCGGTAAAGGTAATGAACTTCCCTGGCATATTTCCGAAGATCTGAAGCATTTTAAACGCCAGACCACAGGCAACACAGTCATCATGGGACATAACACCTATTTATCCCTAAAACGCCCTTTTTTGCCCAATCGCAATAATATCGTGATCTCACCGGAACTTGAATCAAACGATAATATAACCGTTTGCCGTACGCTTGATGAGGCTTTGGCAGCGGGGCAAAAGTTGGGTAAAAAGATCTTTATTATGGGAGGTGCCTATACCTATAAACACGCCCTGCCGTTTGTGGATTATCTGTACATTTCATGGGTAAAAAAAGACTATGAAGGAGATGTGTATTTTCCTATATTTGACGTTGCTAATTGGACTAAGGAATCGTCAGAAGAATTTGACGAATTTGTCTTTATAAAATACAAACGTATTTAACTTGGAGGTTTTTATAATGGATTCAACTTTTTATTATGCTCTTGGCATTCAAAAAGAGAACAGCGGTTGTTCAACAGGACAAAAATGGATCACTTCAAAAAAGAGCAAGATACTGAATATTACATCACCTATTGATGAAAAACATATTGCCAGTGTCCAGACATGCTCTCACGATGATTATATTGAAGTAAAAAAACAAGCTCTGCACGCTTTTGAAGTCTGGCGTACCATTCCGACACCCAAACGGGGTGAAATCGTGCGTCAAATCGGCTTAAAATTACGTGAACATAAAGAAGATCTGGGAAAACTTGTCACCCTGGAGATGGGCAAGTCGCTTCAGGAAGGCTACGGTGAAGTCCAGGAAATGATCGATATTTGTGATTTCGCTGTGGGTTTATCCCGCCAGCTTTATGGATTCACCATGCATTCCGAACGCCCGGAACACCGCATATATGACCAGTATCAGCCCATCGGCATTGTCGGCATTATTTCCGCCTTTAATTTCCCGGTTGCCGTCTTTGCGTGGAACGCGATGCTCGCTGCCGTTTGTGGTGATGTCTGCATCTGGAAACCCTCTTCAAAAGTTCCATTAACTGCAATAGCGACCCAAAAGATCATTGCTAAGGTGTTGAAAGAGAATAATTTACCGGAAGGTATTTTCAATTTGGTCATCGGCAGTGGACGGGATGTCGGTGAAGCAATGCTTCAAGATGAAGAAGTTGGTTTGGTCTCGATTACGGGTTCAACTCCTGTCGGTCGTCATGCCAACGAAGTCATTGCACGTCGCTTTGGAAAGATCATCTGTGAATTGGGTGGCAATAATGCAATTATTGTTACTAAACACGCCGATTTACGACTCGCCATTCCGGCCATTGTTTTCGGTGCGGTTGGAACCGCGGGACAACGCTGCACATCCACCCGGCGCGTTATTATTCATGAAGATATGTATGATACTGTGAAAAAATCTCTGGTAAAAGCATATAAATCCTTAAAGATCGGTTCTCCGATGGATGAGAACAATCATGTGGGACCTCTCATTGATGCCGGCGCGGTCAGTATGTTTAAAGATGCTGTCAAGCAGGCAAAAGAGCAGGGTGGAAACCTTATCTACGGCGGCCAGGTATTAAGCGGCAAAGCCTTTAAATCAAAAAATTATGTAAGACCCTGTATTTTTGATGTGACAAACGATATGCCCATCGTTCAGGAAGAGACCTTTGCCCCCATTCTTTACCTTATCAAATATTCCGGTGATGTTGAAAATGCTATTAAAATCCATAATGACGTTCGTCAAGGCCTCTCTTCCGCTATCTTCACACAGGATGTCCGTGAATCTGAAATATTCTTATCCTATCGCGGTTCCGACTGCGGTATCGCTAATGTGAATATTGGTACATCCGGAGCAGAGATCGGCGGAGCATTCGGCGGCGAGAAAGAAACCGGTGGCGGCCGTGAATCCGGATCGGATGCATGGAAAGGCTATATGCGGCGTCAAACTAATACCATTAACTGGAGCAAAGAATTACCCCTGGCACAGGGAATAAAATTTAATATTTAAAAATTTAAACCGGTGAATACCAGTTCACCAGAGAAAGGAGAATTTTATGGTAAAAGCAACAAATGTAAAAAATGTTTTGTCAAAACACATGTTGGCCGACGGATTTGATATTATTATTGATCTGGAGAAATCACATGGCTCATGGTTGGTTGATAAGCGTAACGGGGATGAATATTTAGATTTCTTTTCAATGTTCGCATCCTTATCTGTAGGATTCAACCATCCTTACCTGGTTTCAAAAAAAGATGAACTTGGACGTATTGCCATAAATAAGCCGACAAATTCAGATATTTATTCTGAAGAGATGGCAGGTTTTCTGGAAACCTTCTCACGCGTAGGTATTCCGGACTACCTCCCCTATGCCTTTTTTGTATCCGGCGGCGGATTGGCAGTTGAAAATGCGTTAAAAGCAGCGTTTGACTGGAAAGTACGTAAGAATTTTGAGAAAGGTGAAACGGAAGTTGTCGGATTAAAAGTCCTGCATTTTAAAGAGTCTTTTCACGGTCGTACCGGATATACTCTGTCCCTGACAAACACTTCGGATCCCCGGAAAACACAGTATTTCCCTTTATTTGATTGGCCGCGGGTTACAACTCCCAAGCTGACCTTTCCCCTTGATGAAAATAAAGAAAAAAATGAATCTCTGGAAAAACAAGCCATCGTGGAGATCAACGAAGTTGTTGCACGTGACGCTAAGAATATCGCCTGCATTATCATTGAACCTATTCAGGGTGAAGGCGGCGACAACCATTTCAGTAAATCATTTTTTGCTGAGCTCCGGAAAATTTGTGACGAAAATGAAATGCTTCTTATTTTTGACGAGGTACAGAGCGGTGCCGGTCTGACCGGAAAATTCTGGGCTCATCAAAACTATGATGTCAAACCGGACATCATCAGCTTTGGTAAAAAGACACAGGTCTGCGGTATTCTTGCCGGACCCCGTTTGGACGAAGTGAAAGACAATGTCTTTAAAGAATCCAGCCGTATCAATTCGACATGGGGCGGAAACCTTATTGACATGACCCGATTCAAATACACTCTGGAAATTATTGAAAAAGAAAATTTGGTTGAAAATGCTTTCGCAATGGGAGCTGTCTTATTAAACGAATTGGAAGCAATCCAAAAAGAGTATCCTGAACTTATTTCCAATGTACGCGGTAAAGGATTAATGTGTGCTTTCGATTTACCGGATGGCGCACAACGTGATGTATTCCTTGCCAAAATGTGGGAAAACAAGGTCATGATCCTTCTTTGCGGAGATAAATCCATGCGTTTCCGTCCGCATTTAAATGTAAATGAAGACGAAATCAAACAAGGATGTAAAATAATTCGCACTATTTTAAGCGAAATGTAAATTATAATAATTATTTAAAATCTGATTCACTTGTAGAGACATGCCATGGCATGTCTCTACTTTATTTGTCAGTAAAATGCAGAGTCACGCCGTAGGGGTGAATAATTATTCACCCCTACAAAATCACCTCTTCGACTTATCAACTTTTCAACTTCTTATCGCGGCGTAGCCCGAGTGGAATGAGGAGCGAAGACGGATCGACTCTTTTTTTTGAAACAAATAACGCCTTTATTAGTTGGATTTATACGTTGTTGAAATTATATTCACTGAATTTGAAAAGTAATATTATAGTATCGGAGGATTAAATGAAACGACTTTTTATTCTCTTTGTTTTGCTCTGTGCCGGCTTGTCTGCACAGGTTAATGTAACACAAACAAAGACCCTTGAATTAGAAAAAAGTGCCATGAGGCCGGTCTTTTCAGCCGACGGCGAACAAATCCTATTTACATCATCTACAGGATTATATTATCATGATCTAAACACAAAACAATCTACACGTTTTGCTGATTCAGGTTATGATTACACAATGGACTCTAATGGTGATATTCGCTTCCGGGGGGATACGTATGAGAACAAATTTAAATTGAATTCTATATATCTTTATCAGAGCGACACAAAAGCTACTGAAATAATTTTAGATAAAAAACGCCTTGATGTTCTCCCCGCAATTACAGATCACGGTATCTATTACGTTGAACAAAAACAGGTAAAGAATGATTTTGCCAAAGCAAGTGCAATTTCAAAACCGGTTGCATTTGCATACGATCATGCGATCATGCTTTATTCTTACGGTACCACAAAAATAATGAGACCGGCCGGGGAAGATAAATTTTATATCTGGCCTTCTGTTTCACCGGATAACACGCAATTATGCTTTGTGGATCGCAATGACCTCTTTATCACCGATCTGGATGGTAACGTTCAATCTATAATTAAAGAAGCACGCGCACCCAAATGGTCACCAGACGGGAAATGGATCGCGTTTATGCGTGACAATGATGATGGACATACTTTTATATCATCGGAAATATATGTTGTCAGTAAAAACGGAGAAACTATTATTCAGTTAACTGACACCGACAATGCAATTGAGATGTCTCCCTCTTGGTCACCGGATGGGAAGCAGATCATCTGCGAAGATGCTGCAAATGATGAGTTGATCCTTTTAATACTTGATATTCAATAAGGGTAAAACATGAAACGCTTTTTTATCATATTTCTTTTTCTATTTACAATCCTCTCTGCTATGGATACAATAAATGTAAAAATTTACGTAAATGCAGGCCATGGTGGTCATGATTCCGGTGACCGTCCCCCCATCAATAATGCCGGTTATTTCGAGGCTGAAGGAAATCTTACCCGTGCGCTTGTGGTGGAAACAATTTTAAAAAATACTCCTATTTGGGAAATCAACGATACAACAAAAGCACGATTTACGGTAGTTATGTCACGTCGCCATAATCGTTCTTCAGACGGCGTCGCCCTCTCGAGTCTTGGCAGAGATGCCAGCAATCAAAATTGTGACTGGTTTCATTCTATCCATACCAATGCATCCGGCGGAAATTCCACATTAATGCTGTATTCCGGTTTCACAAATGATCCCATCATCAATGTGACCCAGCGACATTTCATGGGAATGAAAACTATGTCTGATTATATGGGTAATAACCTCGTAGCCGCACTACAAACCACACATTACTGGCATGCGGGTGATTATACATTTTATGGTCTCGGTCGTAATTACTTAGGTGTTTTCCGGTATTTGAATATTCCCGGAACGCTCAGTGAAAGCAGTTTTCATGATTATTGGCCGAATACTTACCGCTTACAGAACCTGGATAACCGCATCAATGATGCCTGGGCGATCGCACTGGCTTTTGTTCAATATTACGATGCGCAAATGCCCTCATTTGCAAATCTTGCGGGAATTGTACGCACTAAAGAAATTAAAACAAATTATGAATATCTTGATTATACAAATGACGAATACAAGCCTATTGATAGTTTAGTGATTACCATCAATCCCGGAAATCGTGTTTATTATGGTAACACAACCATGTATATTGATAAATATACTCCCCAGTGGTCACAGATAACAAGCGGTTCTCCAATCAACCCGAATAACTGGGCTGCTGTTGATAATCGCTATTATAATGTCTCAACGAGTTATAATTATGACTACTACATGAATGGTTTTGAAAATAACCATGGTTTTAACAGAAATAACGGATTTTATTTATTTGATAGTCTGGCTTATGGAACCTACAGCATCGTTTTTGATGCACCGGGCTATTGGCCGGATACAACTGAGATTACTATTAATGATTCAAAATTCTTTTGGACGACGAATAGATTCATGTCATCTTCCGTCCCGCCCTTTGTAAAAACATTCGTTCCTGCTAAAAATGAGCCTATGCATCCTGCCTGGGAACCGATCGTACTCTCTTTTTCCCATGTGATGGATACCGCTGCGGTTCGCAGTGGCTTTAGTATTGTACCGGAAGCTGACCTGATCTTTGAGTGGAGCAGCACCATGAAGCAGCTGATCTTGAGTGCCGTTGGTGACAGCCTCGAAATTGAAACAGCATACACCATCACGCTGGATGCAGACAGTATTCTCGGTAACCGGGAGCAACATCTGGATGGAAATGGCGATGGCATCGGCGGCGATAACTTTGTTCTGGAATTTACTACCAGTCCAAAGGATATTTTCCCGCCCATAGTTGCAGACTATTATCCCCCGCGTTCATTGAAATACGATGACCTGCAACCCATCATTTCTTATTATTTTGAAGAGATCGTCGATACCAGCGGCGGACTGGAAGATAAATTCGAACTGATCCGCACCAGCGGGGTTGACATTAGCATACCCACGGTATTTGATATGTATGTCGTTGACGGTAAGACCATCGTATCGCTTTTTCCCACCGAGGAACTGGTTCGCGGCAATCGTTACGCGCGCTATGTTTACAGCGGTCTATCCGATCTTTTTGATAATGTAACCACGACCGATCAGGTAAGCAGTCTGGTCATTGACGATGAAATCCCCTACTATGCCGATACTCTGGTTATTGATGCTTTCGGCTCCACCCTGACAAATTATTGGAAACAACCCGGTTTCAGTGGAACGACTACCAACCTGCTGGCCGGATCTGCTTCCGCGAATAACCGTATGGTTAACCTCGGTAACGGTAGTAGTCATTCTATGGAATTGTATTATAAGTTCGACCCGGAAACAACAAGCGGATTTTTACGTGAATGGCTGAACGATGCAACAACACCCGCTAAACGTTATTTTAATAATGAAAGCATCTTGCAGGCATGGGTGTTTGGTGATGGCAGTAGTAATCTGTTCCGCTTTGCCGTGGATGACCCGTCCGGAAGCGGAAGTCATGAAGTCAGTCCATGGTTTACATTGGATTTCACAGGCTGGAAATTGTTAAAATGGGACCTCCGAAGCGGAGTAAATGGTGAATGGCCTACGGTTTCAGACGGTACGCTGGACGGTACACTTAATTTCGACAGTTTCCAGATTGAATACGTCGACAGCCTCGGGAATAATGAAGGCACTCTTTATATCGAAGATCTCGTTGTTCTTACACCGGGTGGTGTCGCGGTAGAGGAAACCGCTGTCCCGACGGAATTTGCGCTTGAACAAAATTATCCCAACCCCTTTAATCCAAATACAGTGATCAGCTACCAATTACCGGCAGATAGCTGGGTTAAACTTGCTGTGTATGATATCAACGGAAAATGTGTTGCGACCTTGATCAATGATCAACAACAAGCTGGAAGCTATACGGTTGATTTTCATGCCGGTCTCCTGCCCAGCGGTATTTATATCTACCGCCTTCAGTCAGATGCCGGAGTAATAAACCGAAAAATGCTGCTTGTAAAATAAAATTTCTATAACAATTTGATATAATTGCAAAGCAAAACGTGTAACAAGCGTTTTGCTTTGTCTTTTAATACTGATTAAATTGGCCTAGTGATAAAAAAAATGAGACTGAAAACGTTATAATCAATTGAATGTTAGGAATTTGCCGAGATTTTAATTTTATTGAGTTAAAAAATGAAAAAAAATCATGTCCAAAATGTGGGTGCAATAAAACACAAAATTTTATCTGGCCCTGAATTAATCGGGGGAAACCCCATTTCTTTTTGAATTTTTCAGTCCCGCCCCGAAGTTTCGGGGCGGGGCTATTCATAAATATTCTCTTTATCTTCTCCAATCTCTCAAACTAAAT